>JBLNDC010000203.1:0-3454 GCA_050261255.1 Bacteroidota bacterium | reverse complement strand
GAACGAACCAATCGGCCGCTTCGGATCTTTCAATCCGGCCCTAGCTCTTCGTACCGCTCGCGATACAGCCTCAACCGCCTCATTCTGCCCAATTACTCTTTGATGAAGCGATTCCTCCAATTTTAAAAGCCGTTCCGTCTCCTCTTGCTGTAGTTTGGTAACGGGAATCCCGGTCCAACTGGAGACTACATAGGCAATTTCTTCCTCGCCTACATTCGGTTCCAACTTGCTCCTTTTGTTTTTCCAGTCATTAGCCATGTCATCAAGTTGCTGGCGGAGTTTTTGTTCGTCATCCCTTAATTTGGCGGCTTTTTCAAATTCTTCGTTTTTGATGGCGGCCTCTTTCTCTTGTTGTAACTTACTAACCTGGTCCTCCAATTCTTTTAAGTCCGGTGGTGTAATCGTAGTCTGAAGCCGTACTCGCGAGGCCGCTTCATCAATTAGGTCAATTGCTTTGTCCGGCAAAAAACGGTCGGTAATGTATCTGTTGGAAAGCTGAGCCGCGGCGTCAATCGCCTCATCGGTGATCTTTACCCGATGATGGGCTTCATATCGGTCCCTTAATCCTTTTAGGATTAACTTGGTCTCTTCGACGGTTGGTTCGCCAACAGTAATCGGTTGGAACCTCCGTTCTAATGCCGCGTCTTTTTCCACATGTTTTCTGTACTCATCCAGTGTGGTTGCGCCAATACACTGCATTTCCCCACGGGCTAAAGCAGGCTTTAAAATATTAGCAGCGTCAATAGCTCCCTCGGCGGCTCCAGCCCCGATTAAAGTATGCAATTCGTCGATGAAGAGAATTACATCTCCAGAATTGCGAATTTCCTCCATTACTTTTTTTAACCGTTCTTCGAATTCACCTCGATATTTAGAACCTGCCACCATCGCCCCTAGATCCAATGTTACAACCCGTTTGTTTCTTAGAATTTCGGGCACATTTCCATCGATGATTTTTTGGGCCAAACCTTCCGCAATAGCAGTTTTACCTACCCCCGGCTCACCGATGAGGACCGGATTGTTCTTAGTCCGGCGCGATAAGACTTGAACCACCCTTTCGATCTCGTTTTCGCGGCCAATTACCGGGTCAAGCTTACCGATTTTTGCCAAATCAGTAAGGTCCCTTCCAAATTGGTTCAGCGTTTGGGTCCGGTTAGCCCCTTTGGCCTGATTCTGTTGGCCGGAAAAAATATTAACTCCTCCACCTAAGAGGTTAATTACCTGCTTACGGACCTTCTCCAAATCAGCCCCTAAATTCTTCAAGACCTGGGCGGCTACCCCTTCTCCTTCACGGATTAAACCCAACAAGATATGCTCGGTGCCTACATAATTATGGCCCATCTGCCGCCCTTCATCGATTGCCAATTCCAAAACCCGTTTTGCCCTGGGAGTAAATGGTATCTCTCCGAAAGGATTTGGTTCGCCGCTACCGATGATCTTTTCGACTTCTTGCCGGATCCGATCCAGGCTTATATTAATTACTTCCAATGCTTTAGCCGCTACTCCTTCTCCCTCTGCGACCAATCCCAAGAGTAAATGTTCGGTGCCCACCACATTATGCCCCAGCCGCGCTGCTTCTTGCTGTGCTAAATAAACTACCTTTCGCGCACGCTCAGTAAATCTTTCAAACATCATGCCTCACCCCCGGTTTTTCTTTGCAGTCTCTCCCGGATAATTTTAGCGCGATAAATATCCCGCTCCGCAGGAGAAACCTCTTTGCCAATTAGTTTTTGAATTAAAGACGCTCTGGTTAAAAACATTAATTCCGTGGCGGTCCGACCATTGTCACCCGGAAGGATGCCCAACTCCGCCCCTAATTTAACATCGGATAATAATTTCAAAGCTTCCTGCGAGGAAATAATTCGAGCGTTTGAAAGCAGACCGTAAGAACGGCAAAGCCGGTCTTCCAATTGTAATTTCGACTCTTTCAACAATGCCTCCCGTACGGACCGTTCCTGTTCTATTACTTGACGGCTGACGCTCTTTAAATTATTAGTCAAGTCCTCTTCCGATTGCCCCAGGGTAACTTGATTGGAAATCTGATAAATGTCGCCTAATGACTCCGTGCCTTCGCCGTAAAAACCCCGGATATTGATTCCAATATGGGTCAAGGCAGGCAATACTTTTTTCAACTGGTCCACCATCGCTAAAGCCGGCAAATGAAGCATTACCGAAGCCCTGATTCCAGTCCCGACGTTAGTCGGGCAAGTGGTCAAATAACCGCAACATTCATCAAAACAGTATTCCAAACTCTGTTCCAAATAGTCATCTACCTGGTTAGCCAATGCTAAAGCTTCCTCTAAGGAGAAACCTGGAGTAATCGTCTGGATTCGTAAATGGTCCTCTTCATTTACCATAATACTGATAGTCTGCTCTTCATTGACCACTAACATTCTTAAATGAGGTTGTTCGATAAATTGCGGACTACAAAGATGCTTTTCCACCAATACCAACCGGTCGGCTGGGGTCAATTCTTCTATTTGAAGAGGGTGTAAAAGATCGATATTGGTTTTTACCCGTAAAGCTTGGAGTACTTCTTCGTTTACAGCGGCTAATTGTTTTTCATCCGCATAATTCGGAAAAGATATCCCTTTCAGGTTTCGGGCCAATCGAATCCTGCTGCTAATTACTATATCATTAGACTCATTTGCTTTTCTGATCCATACCGGTAAAATGTCATTAAATATATTATGATTATTCATCTCCGGCCCTCCTTATAATTCCTTCTCTAATTGGCGGATCTTATCCCGGAGATTCGCCGCTTGCTCGTAATCTTCTTTTTGAATGGCTTGTTGCAATTGATTACGAAGGTCTTGAATTTCTTTTCTGATTCTGACCTTACCACCGGTCCGGCACGGGACTTTCCCCGTATGGGTAATACTACCATGGACCTTTTTTAATAAGGGTTCCAAACCAATTTTAAAATGCCGATAGCATTCACCGCAACCAAGCAATCCGGTATTTTTAAAATCAGAAAATGTCAAACCACAGTTCTGGCAACTCAACTCCTTGCCAATACTCGGTTGTTGGTCTAACTCCAGACTAGAATCACCTAATAAACCAGCGATTAAATTCTGGAAGGTAAAATTAGTCCCGAAAATAATCCCCAACTCATTACCAGCGGCTTTTGCGCAGACCTCGCAAAGATGCATCTCAGTCTTTGCAAAATTAATAATTTTGGTCAGATGTACCGTAGCCGGACGTTGTTGACAGTTTTGACAAAGCACGATACTCACTCCTATACGCTTTATTCAACCATACTTCCCATAACCAGCGAGAGGGTTTTGATAAATTTAGCCCGTAAAAAATCGCCATATTCATCAGGCAAATCAGCCAGCTCTTTCTCCATTAATAATAATATCAACTGCGCCTTTTCAGACCTTACAATACCTTCTTTAACCAGCCGATTCATAATTCTTTCGACATCTTCCCGCTCGACTTTTTCCGGAACCAAACA
>JBLNDC010000202.1:0-3647 GCA_050261255.1 Bacteroidota bacterium | reverse complement strand
TGATCAAAGGTCGCTTATTTAATCCAATTGATAACGGATATGACGAATTCCTCTAAGTTTTTCAGATCGCGCCGTAAGATGGTGAAGACGATCTCCCGGTCTATTCTCAAGTAATCGTGGACTAAAATATTGCGGAATTGGGCCATTTTGCAAAGGCTGTCACGGAGCCCGGCGGTAATGATCCCATGTTCATTGAGAATTTCAAAGATTTCCCGGTTGGTTCCAGGTTTCCTCAACCTTAAATCGGAGATTAAATGGTTACCGATGTCAATGGCGCTTTCAATCGCCAGTTGAAGGAAACGTTCCGCTGATCCGAATATTTGGGGATTGGTTTTAAACTCATTCAGTGGGTATTGGCGTAGATCACGGAGAAAACCCAAATATTCTTTGATTTTATCCGTTTTTATCAAGATTAGATTCTTGTCAACCATGGTTCGCTCCAAAATAAGTTTGTTCTTTGATACTGGCGATCATGGCGCTGTTGTAGAAATCGGAATAATATTGGAAGTCAAAGTACTCCCGGAGGGTGAGCGACTCAAAATCGGCCCTGGAGTCACTATCGCTATCTTTGATCAAGATACCTTCCTTGACGACAGCGTACTTTAAGAATAAATCAGCACAACGTAACGAAATAATATCTGCCTGCATGGTAAAATAGCGCTTCCCCATTTCGATCAGGTATCCCCGGATTAGCGTCTCTTCCATTTTGGGATAGTCTTTCGTAAAATATAGCGCTAAATCAATATCGCTGCCGGTATTTTCCGCCCCCCGGGCCTGAGAACCGAAGATATAGGCGAATTCAACCGGGTATTCCCTGCCGGCATCTGCAATGAAGTTACGCGCCTGAGAGAGGATGCCCCCGTTTTTCATGCCGCTTCAACCTCCTTCCGGATTACTATTCGCCGAATTTCAATTCAATTATACTATAAAAATCTTTGTCCGTTATCACTTTCATTTTATAGACAGCAATAAGGCGGCGGTGGGCGGCATAGACCAGCTTATAATCGGAGTGATGATGTATGAGTGTAGCCTGGATCAATCCTTACGGTCTCACTCTGGGGCGGAGTCGGTTATCTGATGGTGATCTATATCGCAGCGCTTCAGGGAGTACCACAGCAGCTGAAAGAGGTTGCATTGATCGACGGGGCCAATGGGTTCCAAGCCTACCGGTATGTTTCGCTGCCGATGATCTTCCCGGCGTTGACCATCGGGATTTCTGTTGGTTATGGCGGTCTTTGCCCTGTTCCCTATTTATATGGCCTTGTTGAACTCCCTGAAGACCCAGGGTGAGATGCTCACGGATATCCGGCTTTTCCATCCCATTTGGCATTTACCAATTATGCCGAGGCTTTTCGGAAAATCAATTTTTTTCATAATCTGCTTAACACCATCTTCGTGGTAGTCATCGGACCGGGATGATCATCTTCTCGTCGATGGCCGGCTACAAATTGTCCCGTACCTCGGGTCGGCTAAGCCGTTTCTTATTTGGCTTGTTCGTAAAAGATTGGACAGATGATGCAAGAAGTTTTAACTCCTTCGGGTCCCCCTTGAATCGGAGCGGAATTTGGAACATAATAATAGAAATGGAGCGATAAATTAAGGGGGCTTTATCGTGAATCAAGTTAATCAATGCCAGCTGGCTACAAACGAACCGGAAATGGAGGCTATGCTAAAGTCAAAGGAGCGTCTCTTAGTTTTAGTCTTTGCCACTTGGTGTCCGTTTTGCCGGAGGTACCTGCCGGTATTTGAAAAGTACGCCCGGGGTCGTGAAGATTTTCTGTTAGTCCAAGACGATCAGGAGATTGTGGCGGATCGTTATGAGATAGAGGTAATCCCCACCTTGCTCTATTTCGAAGACGGGACCCTCGCCAAACGCCTCGACGGAGAGTTGGGTGTGGGATTAAGCGAGCGTCAACTAACGGAGTTCATTAAAGACTGCGGGCTAGCATAAACCTCACTGATGATTAACGGTAGATCCACATCAAGATCAGTCCGATAGGTGTCAGGATCAACCCCGAAATCAGCAGGGGCTTACTGATCCGGGTTTTGGTGTTGTTACCGATTAAAACCAGAATTGCTCCGAAAATCGCCACATAGACCATGATATCCATCCTGTTTTTTCAAGATTGCTGGAAAGAACTCCAATGGTTTTCATTATATCATATCTTTATAACGGTGGGGGATAAAATAGAAAGGGGCCAGGATGAGCCCCTTTGCTAGCCGGCAAAGGAAATGGATGAAACCGGAAGAATGATGATTACCGCAAATGTAAAGTCCAGTTGTTACCGTTATTATTATCCCAGTTTTCCCCGGCATCTTTGAAGCAAAAGTTGATCTCCCGTTCTCCTTCTGCCAAGATGGATGCGCGGAAAGCCCCATCTTCCTGTTTTTCCATCGGGACGGTCCGTACCGACCGGTTCCAACTGTCAAAACCGTAATGCAGATAAACTTGATCCGCTCCGGAGTTTTGGAGCAGCCCCCGATACTCAATCTCTACAGTCTCTCCGGGTCTGGCCGGGTCCGGATTCCAGGAGATCCGGTCGTCATCAAAACTTCCGATCTCCTGATCGTTTTCGAAACTGCCAAGTTCCTGATCACTCCGGTCATTCAATCCCAGGGCGTTTAAAACCGTTTGCATGATTCCCATAAGTTTCACCCCCTCCAGCTTTTTATATTAGTCTCCCCCCATCGTCTTTTCGATAGCCCGGTAAGTTAAACCCGATTTCGACAAACCTTCCCAAAGGAACCTTGGAACTTACTCTTGCTGTTCACCCTCATCCTAGGCTTATTTAAAGGAGTCAGCCCTCCTCCATTACCACGGGCGAGGGATCAATAACCCAGCGAGCTTTAACAATATTCAAACCCCGGGGTGCTTCGATCCGTCGTTACTTGCTTTTCTCGGGCCTTTAGTGTGTTTCGCGGATAAAAGGTTTTTGGTTGGTGACTATAAGAAAGAGCTACTGGATATTATCCAATAGCTCTTCCTGTCTCAATCCCAAACTAAAGATGGGGTAAAAACCAGGGAACCACCGTACCGGATAAGTTTATTTGTAAAATTGGTCATACTTCGCTCTACGCTCGTCAATGATTGCCTGGCCGCCGGAGCTGAGATAATCCTGGAACCCTTGGTTCCACACCTTGTCAAAGTCTTCCGGTTTGCAGACGATAGCCTGAACCAACAGATTGTCGCGTTTCACTTTGAGTGCAGCGTCCATACCCGCCTCAGACTTAATCTCGCCGCAATTGAAGTGTTTGACGATGCGGCTATCATTGCTAGCGGTCACAAATGCTTTTTCGATATATCTTGGGTCAACACCCGCATAGCCTAGAGCGATGGATCTGGCGGTCAATTTCGCATTGCCGAGGTCCAAACCATTGCAGGTGATGGTGTAGTCGATGTTGTTCGGAGAATTCATGACTTTATCACCTGTGGCGGCAATGGTCTTGATCGCGCCGTCCGGCATGACCTCATGAGTAACGCCTTTTTCTCCAATCTGGAGGAAGATGCGGTTTTCGGGCTTGGTGATCCAGTCAAGGTACAGCAAAGAGGCAAGCGGCTCTTTGTTGGAGGCGGGGAGGAATACCTTACGGTCGATAGGACCGGCAAGAAACTTCCGATACTTTCCTGCATTGTTCTTAAAAGGATC
>JBLNDC010000201.1:0-3057 GCA_050261255.1 Bacteroidota bacterium | reverse complement strand
CAATAATTTTCTGTATACCATCCTGTTCGTAATACCATTGACGAGCAAAACCTGCAGCGATGTCAGCGGCTTGAATATATGGGCTTTCTTCAGATTTTACTTCTTCTATTATTCCATTATCGCTTGAAACTGCTAAATGATATGTCTCTTCAAGTGACTTGTTTATCTGATTCTTTATATATTGCAAATTAACTATTGAACTATGGTTTCCAACATCATAAATACGATTCAATAAATGGGTAGTATAAATTAATTTAGCTTCAACATAAGCAGGGTTTAGATAATATCCTTGATGCTTTAATTCCGTAAACAATTTTTCTCTATTTTCGTCGTCGAGTAACTCTTTATAAAGCGCTGTGCATCTTCCCGTAAATATTCGGACATTATGCGAACTATGCAGTTGATCTACTAGTTTGTCTGCATCAAGGCGGAAATCATTAATACTATAGGCAATAGTTGTTAGAGGACTATCAAAAATCATTTCTCTATTTGCCCATCTGATTATATGTTTGCCGATTTGTTGGCTGAATTCATGAGGCCACATTGAGCGTGGTTTTCCAACAACAGGGACTATAAAATCATCAACAATTTTCGTCTGGTATGTATTGGAATCATAGATAACAATCAATGCTTGAGAGATACCTCTTAAGATCAAATTTTGCAAATCAAGCCCCAGTTGATTCCACATTTTTTTGAATCTATCATACTTGATTTCTTTGGTCTCTTTAGGAATCTTGGTTCGTAAAGCAAAGAACCAATTCATATCAGCATCGCTAGGAATTTGTGCCAAAACAACATGGTCTTTTGATTTAGTATCCTCAAAAGATTCATCAGCGTAGGTCGCCATCTTAAGTGAGATAACATGATTATTTTTATCAATCATATTTATTTACCCCCAATCGTAGCGGCACGATGCCGCTATCGGCCCAAATTGGCGGTTATGGCGTTTAACGTCTTGGCATCTGCGACGTGCCTGAGCTTACAAGGCGGGATTCTTCATTGAGATTACTTTCCCCGCCGGCTCGGTTAGCGAAGGCATGTGGTGCGCTTACATCATGAGTATACTTTCATACTTTACTTCGTGACATTTCTTACCGCACCCGTCAGCGCCAGATGCCATGTTATCCGAAGTACCCGCCGACGATCATTCATTTTTTCCCGTCCATGGATGGATCGACTCGTTTGTCCAGCTTTCAAATTCAAGTGTCCAAATTCTTAATTGTTGCTTCTACAAATTCCTTTGGCATTGAACTTTTTTTGACTATCTTATCAAAGGAATGTCCTTGTTTGTAAAAACGAATGACTACGACTTCCATCGTTTCTCCAATTTCCACTATATGTTTATCGGGATCATAAAACCTTAAAACCCTTTGCCCCCAAGGCTGTTCTTCAACCTCATGAAGAAATTCAACCTTAATGTTTTTAAGTTCATTATATATTTCATCCATTTTTTCAGTTTCAAAATATAATTCAAAGCTATTAGAACCTAATTTTACGCTACCGGAATCCTTTATTTTAGCTATTTTCTCAAAATGATCTTTTAAATGAATTGCAAAGTCACCTTCAAAAGTAACATTTTCTCCAAAATCATATTTAACTTTTTGTTTTAACGTTTTTTCATAAAAATCTCTTGAACGTTCAATATTTTCTACTAATATTAATGAGCATACATATTTCATCTCTTTATCTCCTTGTTTTTATGGGCCGCACGATGCGGCCTTGGCCCAAATCAGGCGGGTATTTTGGATAACTATTGCATAAACGAAACCATTTCGTTTATGCAACCTTAAGCTGTTCGAGTTGAACTTTCTGTAATTGCTCTTGTTCTCATCATCCGATCCAGCGGGCTTTCGATCTTTCCTAAATTATTCTGGCTTACATGAGTATAAATCTCGGTCGTTTTCGAACTGGCATGCCCCAGCAAGACTTGAATATTTCTTAAATCCGCGCCGTTTTCCAATAGATGCGTCGCAAATGAATGCCTTAAGGTATGAATTGATACCTCCTTCTTAATATTGGCTTTATTAGCGGCCCTTTCAAAAATCTTTTGAGCTGAGCGCTCACTTAAATGTTTTTCTTGATTGGCTCCTGGAAAAAGCCATCCTTCAGGGGAGTATTTCTGCCGGTATTTTTCCAAAACAGCAAAAGCCGCTTCCGATAAAAGCGTATAACGGTCTTTTTTACCTTTGGCCTGTTTAATATGAATAAGTTTCCGTACCGGGTCAATATCCTCCGGTTTTAACCGGACCACTTCACTTACCCTTAATCCCGCCGAATAAGTCAGCCAAAGGAGTGTCCGGTGCTTCAAATTGTTAACGGTTTTCATGACATCGTAAGTTTCATTTTCGTTTAGGACTTCCGGTAATTTATGTTCCCTTTTAGGACGCGGAATTTCCGTTACCATATCCGGCTGATGCAATACATGGGTACAGAAAAACTTTATGGCGCTGACAGTCTGATCCAATAAAGAATCGGAAACCTTCTTCTCTTCATATAGATACAGCAGATATTTACGGATTTCCGGCTGGCCAAAGATTACCTGTTGGTTTCGTTGAAAACGTAAAAAGGATCTGACTTCCCCTTTATATGCTTTCCGGGTTTTCGGACTATAAGAACGCAGTTTAAGTTCTTTTTCCAGCTTGTCAAGGAATTCTTTTTCCTGAGGGAACTGATTGGCCAAACCATTTTTCCACTGTATTAAAGCGGCATCGACAAAAATAGTCTCATCCTTGAAAAGGTCCAATAATAATACGATGTTTTCTTCGTTGAAAGGAACAGTCCAATATTTTTCCATTTGGTGCCAATATCTTCCTTTAATTGATTTAATTTTAGTAACCAAATTTGAATTATAAGTGAAGCGTATCATTAATAAACGGTCATCTTTTTTCTCAATCAACATTGTCGCCATTATGTTCACTCCTATCTCAATTTTTGAATTTTATCAACGGATTTCTCCGTTAATCACACTATTTCTTTAATTGCAGAATCCATTCGCCGTAACTATCCAAAACTAACCCTATCATGGCTCACTGGGTCAATGCCCTTACATTCCTTCGT
>JBLNDC010000200.1:0-7405 GCA_050261255.1 Bacteroidota bacterium | reverse complement strand
CCGGCTAGCCGGGGCAGAAAAATAGTCACTGGGGCCTTGCTTACAGACTCATGCCTCAGCCTGGCGCTTCTTGCCCGGGTATTGGCTATTTTCTAATGGGATAAAAGCGCATAAAAAGGAGTGAGCATTTTGTCGGCAATTAAAGCGTGGCGAGGGATTTTGGTCCTATGTATCCTGGGAATGATGGGCGGCGCGATAGACTTGGTTACGGCCGCTACCGACTATCCTAACAAACCGATTACCTATTTGATTCCCTTCGACCCCGGCGGGCAGTCGGATTTGGAAGCCCGCCGTCAACAACCGTTGCTCGAAAAAACCTTGGGAGTCCCGGTGATTATCACTTATAAACCGGGGGGCGGCGGTTCGGTAGGCTGGGCCGAATTGGCCAACTCAAAGCCGGATGGGTATACCATTGCCGGGAACAATATTCCGCACATCATCCTCCAACCTTTGCAGCGCAAGAATGCAGGGTACCAATTGGAAGACTTGGAACCGGTGGCGCTGTTCCAAGCGACCCCCATCGGCCTGGCGGTTCTAAAAACTTCACCAATCAAGAATCTAAAAGATTTTGTGGCTTATGCCAAAGCGAATCCGGGTGCGATTACCATAGCCGGTTCCGGGACTTATACCGGGCATCATCTGGGATACCTCCAATTTCAAAAACTAGCGGGGATTAAGGTTACCTATATTCCTTTTACCGGGGCTGCGCCTCAGGTCGCCGCATTTTTGGGCGGCCACGCCATGGCGATCTTGGCCAACTCTAACGATCTGGTCCAGCATCAGGATAAAATCAGGATTTTGGCGATGGGTTCCGAAAAACGGTTTGCGGCGTTGCCGGAGGTCCCTACCTTTAAAGAACTTGGCTATAAGATGACTTGCAGTATTGACCGGGGGGTCTGTGTTCCTAAAGGCACTCCTAAAGAACGGATTAAAATTTTGGAAAGGGCTTTCCTAATGATCGCCCGGAACCGGGAGATCCAAGGACAAATGGTGGAGCAAGGCTTTGTCCCGGTAGCGATGGGCGCCAATGAATTCAAGAAATATATCGGTGATCTCACTGTGGATTACACGGAGTTGGTCAAAGAATTGGAAGGCCAGTAAAGGTTTGGCAGGAGGTCAAGGGCGTGAATGAAAATTTTTGGATAGCGGCGGCACAAATTTTTGCCCCCGGCAATTTATTCTTTCTAATCTTCGGCGGAATAGCCGGGATCGTGGTCGGTTGTTTGCCGGGGTTGACCGCCACCATGGCGCTGGCATTGTTGGTCCCTTTCACTTTTACCATGCCGGCGGTTACCGGACTGATTATGTTGGGAGGGCTCTACGTCGGCGCGATGTTCGGCGACGCGATTCCGGCGACTTTGATTAATACGCCCGGGACACCATCAGCCATCGCCACCACTTTCGACGGCTATCCTTTAGCTAAGAAAGGAATGGCGCAACAGGCTTTGATCACCAATGCGGTCAGCTCCTTGTTCGGGGGGATCTTCGGCACCATCGCCTTATTGACCCTTTCGCCGCCCTTGGCGGAGATGGGCTTGAAGTTCGGGCCCCCAGAATACTTTTGGATGGCCATCTTCGGTCTGACGATCATCGGCACGTTGGCATCGGAATCTATCTTGAAGGGGTTAACCGCCGGTGCTTTTGGGTTGTTACTTAGCACCGTCGGAATTTCGCCGATTGCCGGAGATGTCCGGTTTACCTTTGGGGTCCCCTCATTACAAGCAGGTTTGGATTTAACAGTGGCGTTGATCGGTTTCTTCTGCATCCCGCAGGTGCTGGAGATGGTTGAAGAGGGGGCCAAGAAGTATCAGGTAATCCAGTACCAAAACCAAAAAGGCCTGTTTTCACAGGTGGTTAATTACCTGATCCGTAAGCCTTTCCTAATGATCCGGTCGGCCTTGATCGGGTTGATCGTCGGGATCATGCCGGGCGTGGGCGGCAATGTGGCGGCATTGCTCTCTTATAATGAAGCGGTCCGTTGGTCAAAGAATAAAGCGGAATTCGGAAAAGGAACCCTTGACGGGGTAGCGGCGACGGAGACCGCCAATTGTTCCGTGGTCCAGGGGTCGATCATTCCCATGCTGACTTTGGGGATTCCCGGATCGCCGGCGGCGGCGGTCATTTTGGGAGCGCTATTACTACACGGGATGCGTCCCGGCCCCGAATTATTCACCAAATTTGGGGGGATCACCTATACCTTTATCCTCTCCTTCTTCGTCGCAGTGGTGGTGATGTTCATCTTGACCGCCCTGGGTTCGCGGCTGTTCGCCAAGATGATCAGCGTTCCCTTGGAATATCTGCTGCCGTTAATCGCTTTTCTAAGTATCATCGGTTCCTACGCGATCCGCAACAATTTGTTGGATGTGGGAATGATGCTCTTTTTGGGGATCCTCGCTTATTTTATGCAAAAGTTAGGCTTGCAGTCGGGGCCGTTAGTCCTGGGTTTGATTATGGGACCCTTCGCGGAGCAGGGTTTGGTCCAAACATTATTAATGGGGCAGGCTGCCGGTTCGGTACTGAAAGTCATGTTTGGCCGGCCCATCTCTTTAGTCTTGATTGGATTGTCGGCATTATCCATCGCTTGGCCGTTGATTACCGCTTGGCAGAAAAGAAAGGCTTTGAGTAGACCGGGGTCGCCAACCCGACAAGATGAAGCAGTAAGTGCCGAAGCCGAGGTAACACTGATGGTAGAGGGTGAAAAAATATGAACAATTCTAACTTGCTCACCGGGCTGTTAGCATTGGCCGTTTCCGGCCTGGCATTTTTAGAGTCACGCTCCTTCACTTTTTTCGGGAGAGTCTTTTTGGACTGGACGATAATTGCCTTGACTATCTTGGGTTTGGCTTTGGCTGGCAAAGGCTTACTCCTAAGGGAACAGGTAAAATCGCCGGCAGTAAAAGAAATCAGGAAAGTATGGTTGACCGTTCTAGGGCTGTTCATCTACTTAACGCTCATCCCGGTATTCGGATTTATCATTGCTAGCGTAATTGGATTTACCTTATCCGGCGTATTGCTCTCTCCCTGTACAAGGCGGAAGCAGTTCTCCACTTGGTGGAGGGCACTCGGAGTCGGATTATTGGTGACCTTCATTTTTTACGCCCTCTTCAAACTAGCGCTGGCGGTCCCGCTCCCCGGAGGGGTGTTGGGGATTGGGTGAAAAATAAAACCACAGAGACCCCAGCGCGCCGGAACCACTAGTGAACACTAATAAATGCGAATAATGCCTTAAGATACAAGCGATTAATTAGCGTTAATTCGCGTGTATTGGCGGTTAAACTTTAAATCGGCGTATTATTTTCTAAATAGTCTCTCGTCCGAGATAGCCGGGGTAATCAAATAAATAGAAAATTATTAGTTTACCGAAACCGCTAATGAACACTAATAAACGCTAATAAAACCTTATATAAAAATAATTAGCGTTAATTGGCGTGTATTAGCGGCTAAATTTTTAATCGGTGTATTATTTTTAAGTAGTCGCCCACCTCGGCCAGCCGGGGCACATTAAAGGATGTAATTCACTGGAACCGCTAATGAACACTAATAAACGCTAAACCTTATATAAGAAATATTAGTGTTAATTCGCGTGTATTAGCGGTTAAATCTTTAATCGGCGGATTATTTTCTGAGTAACGCTGTACCCTCGGTACGCTCTTTGGCCCAAAAAACCAGCAATTTATCCTCCCTGGATGTCCTTGGGGATAACCTGATTAGGTTTAACGAAAAACAAGAAAAGAAGTCCCAGTAAAATGGCTACTCCCGCAGTGCTGAAAAAGATGGGAGGCTTGGTCAATTTTTCGGCAAATCCGAATAAGGGGGGGCCGATCGCAACCCCAAAGAAACGGACCGTTCCATAAAGACAGGTGATGATACCCCGTTCCGTTTTGGGAGCGGAGGAAGTAATCAGGGTATTGAGGGATGGCAATACCGCTCCGGTCCCCAATCCTAAGATCGAGGCTGCGATGGTAAAGAGGAGGACGCTTTTACAGGGGCAAAAAATAATTAAACCGGCAGCCACCAGAAATAATCCGGCGACCGCGCCCCATTTCAAGATTTTAGTCATCATTTTTTGCATGACTGTTCCTAAGACAAAAGCGGTAATCGCCATCACCAAAACCGGCACCGCCAAGATCAAGCCGCGGGAGAAGACATCAATTTTGAATTGTTTTTCCAGAATGTCGGAGTAAAAGCTCAACATGCCGAATAATGAAAATAAAACTAATAGCCCACTGGAAAAAGCGATTACCAAAGGCAACCACTTTTCCTTAAAGATCTTCTTCAAGTTAGTTAGGTATTGCGGTATCGGTTGAACATTTTTTTGGAGTTTTTGGAGATCCTCTTTTACTAAAAATAGGATTAAAAAAGCGATCGGAATCGCTAGAATCCCATAAACAAAAAAGGGAGTATACCAAGAAATTAATGCCAAGGCGGCCCCTGCCAAGGGGCTGATTACTTTTCCAATACCATTAGAAGCCTCAAGGTAACCTAATATTTTCGAGCGCTCGCTTGATTGAATCAGATCCCCGGCCAAAGCCATACTTAATTGGTAGGTCCCTCCAGCCCCCATTCCTTGGATGATCCTAGCCCCGATTATCCAAGGGAAGGCCTTTTCCTTAAAGGTAATCGCAAAAACCCCCGCCAGCAGCCCTCCGGCTCCATAAACCAAAAGCGCCGGGAACATGACTTTTTTTCGCCCCACCCGGTCGGAGAGCATTCCGGCGAAGGGGATCACGATCCCCGCCGGGATCGAAAACACGGTGATCATCAAACCGACTTTAACCACGTTCACATGGAGTTCTTTCTGGATACTCGGCAACACCGGAATGAGCATTGAATTCCCCAGGACCATTATAAAAGGGACTAAGCAAAGGATGATGATGGTAATATTCAATTTCTTGTCCAAACTAAATCCTCCATTTAGGCAGTGCTTTTACTGTTTCCGGATAAATTGTCAACCTCGGCCGCTTCATCTCATCGGGACCGGATGCTCCACATACCGGCCGTGTTCGGGAAGGGAATCATCTTTGAAATCCTGGCTTAACTCAAAGAGCTGTTCTTTTAATTCCGCGCCACTCATTGGTTTGCCGTGTCCGGTAATTCCCACGCTGGGCTCGAGTTCGGCCAAACGCTGAATTGATTTTTCAGCTTCCTCCCAATTGAGGGTGAAGTAAGCCGGAGGGGCGTGAATTTCTTCTTTTTGGGCCATTACCGCCAAAGCCGACTCTTGTTTTACCGTAGTGAAGGCGTCTCCGGCAATCAGAGCTCGGTCGGTCTCGCGAAAGAAAGCGACCTGTCCCGGAGTATGGCCGGGGGCGGCGATCCAGCGCCAACCCGGCAGCGATGGGACGGTTCCGTCTTCGGGCAATGGCTTCACTTGAGTGCCGAGGTCTACCGGATCCCGGGGATAGATGGGTGAGATTTTGGCCATCAATCCTTCACTAACCGAAGGATCGGCCGGAGGATAGCTTCGGTCTCCGGTTAAATAAGGCAATTCCTCCGGATGAGCATAAACCGGCGCCGGCCACTCCTTCATTAATTCCTCTAAAGCTCCAATGTGGTCGAAATGGCCATGGGTTAAAAGGATGGTTTGAGGCGGATTGCCCGTGCCGTATAAAGACGCGGCTGCATCCTTGATTTGGGCCGCAGAGGTTGCTAACCCGGCATCAACCAGGACCCATTCCGGTTTTGAGCCGTCCTTGTTTTGGGGTTTTCCGACAAAACAGACGTTGACAATCATGGTCCGGATATAATACAAATCATCAGCAACTTGAGCAACGCCTTTAGATTGGTTGGCGTCCTTTTCCCGCATTGGTAATCCTTCCTTCCAATTAATGATGGGGATGCATTACGACTTTGACGCAATTATCCTCTTTTCTGGAGAAGAGTTCGTAACCTTTCATGGCTTCGTCTAAAGGGAGGATATGAGTGATGATATCATCCGCCTGCATTCGCCCTTCGGCGATGTAAGTTAATAGTTCATCCAGGTAGTTTTGGACCAAAGCCTGCCCGCACTTGACGGTTACCCCCTTGGCAAAGAGATCGCCGATGGGGAAACCATTGGCTTTGGCCCCATAGACTCCGGCGATTCCCAGGGTGCCGCCGTGACGGACGGTTTCGATCTCCCAGTTGATGGCGGAGACGGAGGCCAACGCCGGTTGGTCTTCGGGCCGAAGTCCGGGAAGTTGGGGCAGTCCCATCCGGTTCATGCCAGCTACAGCGGCAATTGGCAGGTTGGCCGGTTCCGCTTCAAATCCCACTGCATCGATGACCACATCGGCGCCGCGGCCTCCGGTCCGGTCGAGAATGACCTCTCCCGGGTCTTCCGCTTTGAAGTTGATCGCTTCCACTCCCGGATTGTGTTGGACGGCGAATTCCAAGCGATAAGGAACATGGTCTACGGCGAAGACCCGTTCGGCGCCTTTAAAAAAGGCCGAGCGTTGAGCGAATAAACCGACCGGTCCGCAACCGAAAACCGCCACCACATCCCCGGGTTTGACGCCGCAAACGTCAACGATCCAATAAGCGGTCGGCAGAATATCCGTTAAGAACAGTACCTGTTCATCGGTGAGATGGTCCGGAATCCGAATCGGGCTGACATCGGCGTAAGGCACCTTAACATAGTCCGCTTGCCCTCCTTGGAAACCGCCGTAAGAATCGCCATAACCAAAGATCCCGCCGGACTCGCCGTGTATATTTGTCCGGACGCAATGGCTCCATAACCCGGCCCGGCACATTTCACATTCACCGCAGGCGATGGGAAACGGGACTAAGATCCGATCACCCGCTTTCCACTTGGCAACACCTTTCCCAGTGTCTACCACCCGCCCCATGAACTCGTGGCCGATGATCATCCCGTCGGGAATATGGGGCACCAACCCATGGAACAAATGGAGATCCGAACCGCAGATGGCGGTGGAGGTCACTTCGACGATGACCTCGTTGGGATCAGTCACTTGCGGTTCGGGAACGTCTTCGACGGCAATTTCGTAGGGACGGTGAAATACTACAGCTTTCATGGATTGACCTTTCTTGATCGCGATAGCCTTTGGCTGTTGGCTTCTAGCTTTTGGGTTTTACTCTTGGGTCCTAAAACTTACTTAAAAGAAAAGCAGTAGCCAATTGCTCCGAAATTTTAAGTTAGCTTATCCAAGATAAGCAGTTTTTAAAAAAGATCTTGCCTATTTGATCTAGCAAGGGAGGCCTTAAATTCTTAAAATCATTAAGATTAAGGAACTTTCCAGCCTGGAACTCGTTATATAAAGCAACTAATATCTTCCTGCCTTAGAAGCGGAGAACGGCTAAACCAAGGTGGTTAAAGCCCGCCCACCCAGCCTGTTACGCATGGAACTGAAATTTATAATCAGCTAAATTAATTCAGACTAGGTATAAAATTTAAATGGATTTTAGA
>JBLNDC010000199.1:0-4437 GCA_050261255.1 Bacteroidota bacterium | reverse complement strand
CTTGGTAGATAATAGATATAACCCGGCAATTAACAGAGCCAATATTAAAGTGCCAATAATGATCCATTTTCTTTTCATCATAATTAACCAAATTTCCACTAAACTGATTTCGGAATCTTGGTAATCATCTTGAAAATAACGCCTTTCTTGCATTAAAAATTACACTCCTCCTGATTTATTGTTATAAATCAAAAAATAATTTTGACCTTATTTTAATAAAATAGACACCTTAAATGACGGATATCTTGTTTTTTCATAATAGTGCTTATTTTTACGCAGCTTTCCGTTTCTTATTTGGCGAAACATATTCAATTGTAGAATGTAGTCGATCTCTATTATAAAATATCTCGATGTATTCAAAAACAGCAGCTTTAGCCTGGGCTATCGTCTTGAATTTCTTATCACTAGGCCATTCGGTTTTAAGTTTGCCCCAAAAAGATTCCATGGGGTGTTATCCCAACAGTTTCCTTTGCGGCTCATACTGCATACATAGCCTTTATCGCTTAGGATTTGCTGGTACTTATTGCTACAATATTGTGAGCCCCGATCGGAATGAATCAAAAGCCCTTTGGATGGTCTAAAGTGTAATATAGCTTGCTCTAGAGCCTCGATAACTAATTCTTTTTTCATATGGTCTTGCATTGACCAACCAACAATCGTTTTATCATAGAGGTCAAGAATTCCGGCAAGGTATAAAAATCCTTCTGCCGTTTCGATATATGTAATATCGGATACCCACTTTTGGTTCGGTTTTTCGGCATTGAATGCTCTTCCCAAAATGTTTTCGGCTACAGGTAAATTGTGATTTGAATCAGTTGTTTGAGGTTTATATTTTCGAGCGGTTTTGGACTTAATTCCATTGGCCCTCATGATTCGATAAACCCTACCTTGGCTAACTTTCATGTCATCGGGTAAAGCCTTGGTGATTCTTGGATAACCATATATACGGTGTTTCATTTCGTAGATTTCTTGTCTTTTTCTTAAGATTCTTTCGTTTTCAATTTGACGGTTGCTTTTCGGCCTTCTTTGCCACGCGTAAAAGCTACTTCGTTGAACTTGTAATAGCTTGCACATTGTTGATACTTTGAACCTATTAAGATTTTCTTTAATAAATTCAAACCGCTTTACTTTAGGTTCTTGGCAAAGAAGGCAGCTGCCTTTTTTAGGATTTCAACTTCTTCTCTTAGTGTCTCGTTTTCACGCTTGAGTTTTCTTATCTCGGCATCTTCAGGCTTTAAATTGCCGCTACCTGGAAAT
The DNA here is from genome assembly GCA_050261255.1 of Bacteroidota bacterium. Lineage (GTDB taxonomy): Bacteria > Bacillota > UBA4882 > UBA8346 > UBA8346 > JAAYHS01. The sequence continues at coordinate 3,180 of JBLNDC010000199.1, read as the reverse complement.
GCATTGATGTTGTCTTTTTTGAATTCGTTAACCCATTTGTAGAGGGTATTTACATGAATACCTAGTTCTCTTGATAATTCAGCAACTGTCTGTTCTTGTTCAATGACCCTTCGTACCGCTTCAGTCTTGAAGCTTTTACTAAATCTTTTATTTGACATTTAGACACCTCACTGGTTTTATTATACCAGCCATTCTTGGTGTCTAGCAAATTAGGGTAAGGCCATTTTTTCATTATCCGATTTCGATTATTTTTCAATGTATAAAAAAGTCATATCTTGTAAAACACTTATTATTTTAATACCTTTATTTACTTATTAACAAATCCATTTATTATTTTTTGGATATCATGCTGTTCTAAGTAAGGATGCATCGGTAAACTAAATATCCTTTCACTTACATCCTCGGAGATCGGGAAATCACCTTTCTTATATCCCAACCCGGAATATGCATTCTGAAGATGCAAAGGCTTATGATAATACACCATCATAGGTATACCCGCGGCCTTCAACCTCTCTTGATAAATAGCCCTGTCACTACTACTTTCAGCAAGCACCGAATACTGGGCCCAACTTGAAACAAGACCTTCCGGTACTACCGGGGTCTTAACAATACCTTTTAATCCCTCAGTATACATTGCAGCTACCCGGTTTCTCGCTTCCAGTTCGTAATCGACAAAAGCCTTAAACTTGGGCAATAATATGGCTGCTTGAATCGTATCAAGTCTCGCGTTCAAACCGATTCTAACATTATTATATTTATCGCTGCCCTGCCCATGGACACGGATTGATTTTAAAATACCAACAAGCTCATCATCATTGGTAAAGATTGCTCCGCCATCCCCATAACACCCTAACGGCTTGGCCGGGAAAAATGAAGTCGCGGCGACATCGCCGAAACTTCCTGCTTTACGTCCTTTATAGACGCCGCCAAATCCTTGGGCTGCATCCTCAAGAATCTTAAGATTATATTTATTAGCTATTAATTCAATCCGATTATAATCAGCCGGAAGTCCAAAAAGGTCGACCGGAATAATCACTTTAGGGTTGAGTTTCCCCTCATTTTTTACTCTAACGATTGCCTTTTCCAACTGTTCAGGATCAATATTAAAGGTGTCTTCATCAATATCAACGAATACAGGAACTGCCCCGACCAAACTGGCTACCTCCGCGGTTGCCATAAAGGTAAATGGTGTTGCAAAAACAGCGTCCCCCGGTCCAATCCCCCAAGCCATCAACGGCATCAATAAAGCGTCCGTTCCGTTGGAACATGATAAACAATGCTTAACTCCAACATAAGCAGCTAACTTTTCCTCCAATTCAAATACTTCAGGCCCCATAATATATTTACCGTGATCCAGTACATTATGAATACTGGTGTCAATCTCCCTCTTTAGCTTTTTATATTGCGCTGTTAAATCGTTGAATTGCAACATCCTACTCGGCCTCCCTTAAAGTCCCATTTTCTTCGACATACTTTCGGCCACAGGCGTTACATGATAAGGAATTATGCAACAATTCCCCGCATTCACAAACCCAGCCTTTCCTTCGGGCTGGAACCCCCATCATTAGCGCGTAATCCGGAACATCGCCGGTGACAACGGCCCCTGCTGCGATCAAAGCATGCTTTCCTATGGTATGTCCGCATACTATAGTCGCATTTGCGCCGATACTGGCGCCTTCTTTTACCAGCGTTTTGTGATAATGTTCCGAACCTCTGCGGGGATATTTGCACCGGGGAGTTTTAACATTGGTAAACACCATGGATGGCCCGCAAAATACATAATCTTCGAGCTCAACGCCTTCATAAAGCGAGACGTTATTCTGGATTTTACAGTTATTCCCGATCGTCACATTATTTCCAATATTAACGTTTTGTCCAAAGGAACAATTTTTACCGATTTTAGCCCCGGACTGAACATGGCTAAAGTGCCAAATTTTAGTTCCTGCGCCTATTTCCACATTTTCGTCTACATATGCGCTTTCATGCACAAAATAATCTCCCATCATTGATCCTTAAAATTACCAATCATATCAGACGTTGCAAAATCATATAACGGTAATTTTACAGGTTTTCCCTCCTTTGCCGATTTATAAATAGCCAATACAAGCTCTAACGCCCTTCTCCCGGCTCTAGCGTCAATATATGGCTGATGACCGTTTTTGATAGATTCGATAACATCTTTATACAAAGGAGTATGCCCAAAACCATACACATTCGGAGGATTTTCAGCAAATTTAGCCTTTACTTCCTCGGCATTTTCCGAGTCAGCGGCGAACTTCCACTCTTCGATCTTATTAACCGACTTACCGCCGGCTTTAACGGTTCCTTTTTCTCCAAAAATATACAATGTTTCTTCCAAGTTGGCCGGATAAACATTGGTCGTCCCCTCGATCACTCCATATGAGCCGTTTTTAAACTTGATTAGAGCCAAGCCCAAGTCTTCGGCTTCGATATAAGGATGGTTCAATCTGTCGGTATAGGCGAATACCTCTTCGATTTCATCCCCCATCATCCAGCGCAGCAAGTCGATATTATGGATACATTGGTTCATCAAAGCGCCGCCATCTTTTCTCCAGGTTCCCCGCCAGGGGGCTTGGGTATAATAATCCTGCCCTCTGTTCCATCTGATATGGGCCGTTCCATGAAACAGCCTTCCGAACTTTCCAGACTCCAAGGCTGTCCTTATTTTCTGGATTGATTTGTTAAACCGGTTTTGATGGCAGGCGCAAACAATTACTCCATTCTCTTCGGCGGATTTAATTATATCATCTGCGTCACGAAGCGATAAAGCAATCGGTTTTTCGATAATTAAATTACATCCGGCCTTAATGCAATCTAAGGCAATTTGGGCATGGCTGCCACTATCCGTGGCAATGGCGACCAGTTGAGGTTGCTCTTTTTTTATAAGTTCGTGATAATCTTGATATTTACGAACTTTATTCTTTTGGCTTTCGGATATTTCACTACCAGCTAAGAGTTGGTCCATCTTTTCAGGCAAAAGGTCACAGATCCCTACTAACTCCAATTCCTCACTATTATTTAAAAATGCCGCCATATGGTTTGGAGCGATCCTTCCACAACCAATAATCCCAAATCTTAGTTTACTCATAGAATTCCCTCGCATATTTAATGTTTATTATATATCCCCTATTTTAGATGATGAAACCAAAATCTAAAGAT
>JBLNDC010000198.1:0-5034 GCA_050261255.1 Bacteroidota bacterium | reverse complement strand
GACCGGGGACTATTGGAAGATCTGGGAGTGTTCAATGAGATTGATTCTAAAGGAACTATAACCTCTATTTGAGGTGGGGTAGATCAAAAATTACGAAAAAGGAGTTGATAATCACGAATGATAAAATAGTTATCATCACCGGCGCCAATTCCGGGATCGGCAAGGCGGCGGCCATCAAGTTCGCCGCCGAAGGTTACAAGGTTGTTATGGCCTGTCGTAATCTTGAAAAAAGTAGACAAGCGCAGCAGGAGATAATCGAACTAACTAAAAACTACGGCGTTGATCTGCTCCAACTCGATGTTTCTTCCTTTAAGTCGATTGCCGACTTTTGTTCCGGGTTCAAAAAAAACTATGGCCGACTGGATGTCTTAATCAATAATGCCGGGTACTTCAATCACGGTGAAAAAAACTATCAACTCAGCCCCGATAATATTGAGCTCTCGTTCGCCACCAACGCCTTTGGCCCATTTCTAACCACCCAACTTTTAGCCGACCTGCTTAAAAAATCGGAGGATGCGAGAGTCCTCAATGCTTGCACCACTAATATCAGGCACTTTTTCGATCCCGGCCGTAACATAGATTTTGATAATTTGCGGGGAGAATTCAAAGAAAGCAGGCCTTATAATAGTTACAAAATGTATGGCGATTCGAAAATGGCCTTATTGATGTTAACCTTCAAAATGGCGGAGCAATTCAAGAAAGACGGTATCCAAATAAATGCCGTCCAGATACCGGCCATCAAAATAGCAAAAGAATCGATGGCCAAATTCAAATCCGGCTGGAGAATCGCCGCAACGGCCCAAAATATTTTCAGCGCTTCACCGGAGTCCATGGCGGATACCTATTTTCAGATATGTACTTCCATGCCATTCAAAGATATTACCGGCAAACTGATTAACGCCCAAAGGGAAATTATGCAACCTTCTTCTTATGACGGCGGGTTAAGGCAAGCAGTAAAGCAGCTTTTTGATCAAAGGGTTTACCCAAAATATGCCGCTAACGCCGATAATATTGAAAAAGTCTGGAATTTAGCTGTAAATTTGACCAAGTTTAAGCTGATCTAAAAACTGCTTGTGTATTTTAATAATTTAATAACAATATCAAGAACTTACGTTATGCTATAATCAATTAAGTGGCTCCTCGCCTCATTCTTCGGGCAATCGAAATAATTATAAAGCAACGGTGCGCGACAATTATACCCGTGCCGTCTGCCTCGTGCCTCATGCCCAAAAATTGACTATCCCAACTTAAGGTGAGTAAACAATGCCGAACAATAGTACTTCCGCTACAATCTCCCATTGGAAAAACTTCCGCATGACGTTGGTTTTAGAAGGGATCTTAGTTGGGGTTTTTTCAGGATTAACTGTGGTTTTTTACCGGTTTGTCCTTGAAAAAGTCGAACATCTTTCTTCGAAAATTTATTCATTCCTCTCCCATACCCATACTTTTTTGCCCCTTTGGTTTATTGCTCTAGCATTGATTGCATTTATTGTCCAATGCATTATTAAAAAGGAACCTATGACCAAAGGGAGCGGCATTCCACAAGTGGAGGGGATCCTCCTCCATCAGCTGGAGATGAATTGGTGGAGAGTAATCGTTGGCAAATTCATCGGAGGGTTTTTAGCGTTGGGAGCCGGGCTTTCCCTGGGAAGGGAAGGTCCGTCGATTCAACTAGGTGCTGCCGCCGGGCAAGGTGTTAGCAGATTGCTGAACCGTCCCAAAATCGAAGAGAAGTATCTGATTACCGGAGGGGCAAGCGCGGGGCTGGCGGCTGCTTTCAATGCTCCTTTGGCCGGAGTCATGTTTTCTCTGGAGGAAACTCATAAAAACTTCTCGCCCCTAGTACTAGTAACCGCTATGTCGGCCGCCTTAACCGCCGATATTGTTTCCAAGGAATTTTTCGGGATGAAACCAATATTAGATTTCCGCCAACTAACCATCATCCCGCTTGAATATTACTTGCTGCTAGCCTTATTAGGCGCGATTTTAGGCATATTTGGAGTGTTATTCAATTTCTTTCTCCTTAAAGCCCAAGATTTCTATGCTTGGCTCAAATGGGTGCCGGATTATTGTAAAATGCTAATCCCTTTTATTTTAGCGGGAATTATCGGACTATTCTATCCTCAAGTATTAGGTGGGGGAAGCGGGTTAATCCTGTCCTTGACCGGAAGCGGTATCCTGTTCAAAATGGCCCTGGTTTTACTTTTGATTAAGTTTGCATTTACAATGTTAAGTTATGGCTCCGGGGCTCCCGGAGGTATCTTCCTGCCCATGTTAGCCATTGGAGCGCTCATCGGTTACCTTTACGGTAATATTCTCGCATTGTACTTTGATCTCAATTCCATTTATATAGCAAACTTTATCGTCTTGGCGATGGCCGGTTACTTTACCGCGGTGGTCCGGGCACCGATTACCGGCTGCATCCTCATCTCTGAAATGACCGGTTCCCTCAATCATCTATTGTCCTTAGCCTTTGTGTCAATCGTTGCTTTTATTACCGCCGATCTATTACGCTCCAAACCGATCTATGAATCACTGTTGGAACGAATCCTTAAAAATAAAGGAGTGAACGATTATTCCGGCGACGAAGGGACCAAAATTCTATTGGAAATCGCAGTTCAGATGGGGTCCTTGCTCGATGGCAAAAAGATTAAAGAAGTCCTATGGCCTTCCGGCAGCCTGTTGGTGAGTATCAAAAGGGGCAACGAGGATATCATCCCCAATGGCAACTCTTTGATTCTCGCCGGGGATTACTTGATCGTCCTGGTTGAGGAATCGAATGCGGCCAGTTCTAAAAAAGCACTTTTGAAGATGGCCAATAAATAGCCCATTCCCTTTAAAGGTTTCACCGCTTCATTCCCGATTACTCTCTCTTTAACCAAAGTCTCCGGAATAACCGACAAAAAATTAGGTTCCTCCCAAGTTCTTAAAACTTACCATAATAATCTTTGCTTTACAAGAACCCTTTTTCTTTTAAAACTATATTATTTTTATGGGACAAATCACTCACTTCGGCATGGCGGAAACAACCCACTAAATGATCGTTAACCATCCCCACCGCTTGCATTAATGAATAACAAATCGTGGGCCCGACAAATTTAAACCCACGTTTTTGTAAATCCCGGCTTAGGGTTTGGGATTCAACTGTTTGAGCCGGTACATCTTTTAAAGTCTCCCAATTATTCCGAATCGGTCGGTAATCGACAAAACTCCAAAGATATTCGGCAAAACTACCGAATTCGACTTGCACCTTTAAAAAAGCCCGGGCATTTAAAATAGCGGCTTCTATCTTGCGCCGGTTCCGGATGATTCCAAGATTATCAATTAACTGATCAATTTTGGTTGCGTTATAACCAGCCACCTTTACGGGATCGAAGTTATCAAAGGCAAGACGGTAGTTTTCTCTTTTTCGTAGAATAGTGATCCAACTCAAACCCGCTTGCGCTCCTTCCAAAACCAAAAACTCAAATAAACTCCAGTCATCAGTAACCGGAACCCCCCATTCGGTATCGTGATATTTGATATATAAAGGATCGTGGCCACACCAACCACACCGGATTAATTCCTGAGATTTTCTCTTTTTCATAAAACCTTTCAAACCTTTCTTTTGATAATTTTGTGGCGGATAACCAAAGAATTTACAAAGCCCGACTAAGCGCGCTAAGTTTTTTTTTAGCCATTCATTGGATTGTTAGTACTAATTTACAGCATAATATTCTAATTATCCTCCAATATATAAGGTTGAATTTTAGGGGAAGGATTTAGCTTTGACAAGCAGAATAATAAGTTTCAATCATCACTTTTCAAATTTAATGGAGAAAATAAGCTGAATAAAGTTATTTGCGTTTATAGTTCTTCAAGTAATACAATTGACCATAGTTATTTCAAAATAGCCGAGGAATTAGGTATAGCCATCGCTTTACGCGGTGATACGCTTCTTTTCGGAGGCGGTTTGATTGGCTTAATGGGGGCAACCGCCAAAGCCGTCCATAAACATCGTGGCAGAGTGATCGGGGTTATTCCAAAAGCCTTAAATGTTAAAGGCGTGGTCTATGAAACATGCGACGAATTGATTATTACTGAAGGGATGCGGGAACGCAAAGCGATTATGGACACCCGTTCCGACGCATTTATCGCTTTGCCAGGCGGATTCGGCACTTTAGAAGAAATTCTTGAAATTATAACTCTTAAGCAATTAAAATATCATAATAAACCGATTGTAATTTTGAACGTCAATGGTTTTTACAACCGGTTGCTAATGCAATTCGAGGAGATAATTGACCAAAAGTTTGCCAAACCCGAATCACAGGGTTTGTATCATATAACGAATACTCCAAACGCAGCCTTAGAATATATCGATTCCAATCAACCGATGGTTATCAAAGAAAAATGGTTGACGGATGTGGAAACTGAGAGTTAAAAGTAATACTGAATTCCCAAACTAGCGACGGTGTTAATTAACATTACATCATATTTCGGTGGTTCGTGTGGTTCATAGCTTGTTCCCGGTATTTTTATTTTATCTATGCTATAACGATAGTGGGCTATCAAACCATCAATAGCAACCTTCTTGTTTAGTTTGCAGTTCAAGCCAAAACCTAAATGAAAACCAGTTCCTTCACATTTAATTGGATAATATTTACCAGTATCTAAATCCATAGCTCCATTTTCAATTGATAGGTTGGTAATACCCCATCCAATCAGTCCGTATGGGCTAAATCTTCTATTGTTGAAACTTGATGAAGAAACTTTAACGGAAACATTTAGCGACTCAAATTTCGCGGTTGATTTAGGACTATAGTTTAAAACATTATGTTCTGATTGAGAATAATTAAACTCACAAGAATAAATATCTTTTGTCGCTCCAAAATTTACTCCGTAACCTGATTCCTCTTCAAGTTCATAGAAATCGTTGTCAAAATCTCCTCCGATCCATATATAAGGAATTTGCAGACCTAAATAATACTGTTGGTCATCCTCTTCAGCCAAAACCGTAGCGGTATCACAAGTAATAAATCCCAAAGAAAGAATTAT
>JBLNDC010000197.1:0-2890 GCA_050261255.1 Bacteroidota bacterium | reverse complement strand
TATTGGAACCGTCGGACCGGATTCTTTTTCGAAGAGCGCCGTCAATTACTAAATTATTGCGTTTTAAGAATCAGGGATTGTTCGAAGTTTTAAAATCCCGATTGAAGGAAGGCCGAATTTGACCCGGAGGTTACCGAAAGAAAACATGAAAAATAATCGTCAGGCAATGATCGTCGCCATCATCAGGGAGCATGTAATCGCCACTCAGGAGGAATTGGGGGAAGCCCTAAAAACCAAAGACGTGTTAGTGACCCAAGCTACTTTGTCCCGGGACATCAAAGAACTAGGTTTAATTAAAATACCGACTCCCGAGGGCACTTATCGCTATTCATTGCCCCAAGACAAGACTCCGGGAGATATTCTCCGCCGGGCGCAACGAATGTTCGCCGATGCGGTAATTGCGGTTGATTATGCTGAAAACGATATTATTGTCAAGACGACCAGCGGTACTGCTCAAGGAGTGGCGGCTGCGTTGGACGATCTGGACTGGCCGGAAGTAGTAGGGACAGTCGCGGGGGACAATACCATTTTAATGGTGATTCGGAGCAAGGAAGCAGTCCCCGAAATCTTAAAACGTTTCAACCAATTAAGGAGGTAGCGCCGTGCTTCAGGAAATTACCGTAAAAAATCTGGCCCTTATCGATGAGATTCATTTGGAATTTGACGCCGGTTTTAATGTGCTGACCGGAGAAACCGGCGCCGGAAAATCGATCATCATCGACGCTTTGGGCCTGGCCTTGGGCGGCAGATTCAGCTCGGAGATGATCCGGGCCGGAGCGGAAAGCGCTACGGTAGAGGCTGTTTTTCTAGTGGAAAACCGGCCGGATTTAAAAGAATACCTGGAAGGAATCGGGGTCCAACTTGGGCCGGACAAGACTTTGATCGTTCAAAGGGAGATCGGGGCTTCCAGTAAAAACCGTTGCCGGATTAACGGGCAATTGGTCACGGTGTTAACCTTAAATAAACTAGGGGAATTTTTGCTGGATATCCACGGCCAACACGAACATCAATCATTATTGTTTCCCGACAAACAACTGGAACTGCTCGACGAATATTGCGGGGTGTTTTGTATCAAGACTAAAGCGGAATTCGGCAAAGTCTTCCGGGAATATCAAGATCTGGAGAAAGAATATCATGATTTGCAACAAAACGAGGTCGACCTGGCCCGGAAAATTGAATTGTTGGAATTTGAGATCAAGGAGATCAGCGACGCCAAATTGGTCATTGGCGAGGACGAAGACCTCTTAAAGGAAAGGGAAATCCTGTCAGCTTCCGAGAAGTTGTACGGAGCAGCATTAGCTTCATATCAAGCCTTGTATGAAAATTCCTCCGGTGGACAGGCTGCTGTGGAACTGTTAGGTTCAGCAGAGCGGAGTCTGGACCAAGTCTCTGGGATTGATCCCCGATTGGAACAGATTCTAAATTCTTTGCGGGAAGCCGCTTGCCAGGTGGAAGAGGTTTCCCGGGAGTTACGCAGTTATCAAGGGGAGATTCAGTTCGATCCGGAGCGTCTGGCGGCCATTGAAGAACGACTTGAAGAGATCACCCGCTTAAAACGAAAATATGGGGCGACCATCGCCGAAATCTTATTATATGCCGATAAATGCCACCAGGAGCTGGCCGGGATCTCCAACCGGGAAGAGCGTTCCCAACAATTGGAGGAGAGCTTGGCCAAACTCAAGACCCGGCTGGGAGAATTGGCGGAAACATTAAACCGTCACCGGCAACTAGGAGCTCAGAAATTGGAACTAGCGATTATGGAACAACTGAGTGAACTAAATATGGAAAAGACTCAATTTAAGATCAGCCTCACTCAAATCGATAAATCCGATGGCATCCCTTTTAAAACGCGGACCGTAGAGGTCTCGGCCAAAGGAGCGGACCGGGTTGAATTCCAAGTGGCGCCGAACCTGGGGGAAGGATTGAAACCAATGGCCCGGATCGCCTCAGGCGGAGAATTGTCCCGGATCATGCTGGCCTTGAAGTCGATTCTGGCAGAATTGGACCAGATCCCAACCATGGTCTTTGACGAAATTGATGTAGGGATCGGAGGACGGACCGCCCAAGCGGTGGCTGAGAAGTTGTTGTTAATCGGGCAGTCCCGCCAAGTAATCTGCGTCACCCATCTTCCTCAGATTTCAAGCCTGGCCAAGCGCCACTTTTTCATTGAAAAGAAAGTGGCCGATAATAGGACCCAGGTCACGGTAAGGGTCCTTTCCATGAATGAAAGGGTGGAAGAGCTATCACGCATGTTGGGGGGCGCTCAAGTAACCGATACAACACGGCAGCACGCTCGCGAAATGTTGATGATGGCCGAGCGGCTCCGTTTGAAAAAAGTAGGCCAGATTCATCAGGAAAAACTTACATAAAGTGATCCATTATCATCCCAGTTAACCAACTGGGATTAAATTTTTGGTAGCTGAATTTTATAAATTCAGATAAACTATGGGAAAAGCATATTAGACAGGATTAACCGGATTTACCGGATTTATAAAAGTTTTACGCAATTTCTTTAATGAATAGTCGGCCAGCACTAATTATTTAGAATCCAATTTATCTTTGTAAATCTTGTCTAAAGGGTTTAAAATGATTACCAAGTTTTTCGGCTTTTTTATGGAAGGTTGACAATTTTAATAGATTTCAATATACTATACCCTATAGGGTATATCGGAAATTAAATTAAGTGAATTACGTTATGCGGTTTTGAGATCTTTTTATGAAAAGGCGGGATATGATGAAAAAGAACCTGCGGTTAATTGGTATGGTTGTGGTTTTAGCATTAATAATGGTTCCGGTTGTCGTTGCGGCCGGACCTGGTTCTCAAAAGCCGGCTCCCCAAATTGGCCGGATAGCCCCGGATTTTAGTTTGAAAAGTATTGCAGGAAACACC
>JBLNDC010000196.1:0-3789 GCA_050261255.1 Bacteroidota bacterium | reverse complement strand
TTAAAAAAGGGGTTTTGGTTTCTAATGCGTCAAAGCAAATTGTCGGCTCTTATTTTGGTAACCATAGCTTTTACCTTGCTGATTCCCACAGCCGCCTGGGCTGTTTCCGGCGGTGATCTCCCTTGGGACTGGGTTGATCTGGGCTACAACGGGGCGGATTATTCCATCGGATTCGGCACCCGCGACCCCAACCTGGGAGAGCGGATCGGACTTGAAGCGGGAGCGATTTTTACCGATAAAAATATCTCTCCCGGCATCGATCTTCTTTATTTCTTCGACCCTTCGGAGTCTTTTTCACTCAACATCGGCCTCGGCGCCTTTTCCCGGAACAACGGTTCAACCACTGAATATGGAATTTCTTATTCGGGAAACATCTGGTTTCACCTGGGAAACACGATTGCGGGAGTCGGTTATCACACTCAGCGGGGTGTAACTCTACGGTGCGGATTGTGGTTTTAGGGAGCAATTTGAATTTTTGGAGAACCCCTAAATAGTTAACGTTTCGCGCGAAATCAGCTTTTAGACGAGAATTCACTTTCTTGGATAGTGAGTACAAAATCGGCTCAACCATCCCTGGAAGGTTCTTTACAACCTGATGGAAGCCAACCTCCCGGATGAATTGCCGCTTCCCGTCAGGGTATTTATTCTGTGGCTAGTCGTACTCCCTGGAAACGGGATTCCGGAAGCGATCCGGCGGGAGTGGGAATAGGTTAACAATAAAAGAGTAATGCTTTCAATCAACTTATCTGATACATCTTGATACATACCGGGGTAGGCGCTTCCACCTCGGAAATCTTGGAAAGATTGCCGTCGTTACCGATTTTAAATACAACAATATTGTCTGTGTCCTGATTGGCAACAAGTAAAAATGTTCCCGTTGGATCAATTGCGAAATTTCGTGGTATTTTCCCATGGGAAGATTCAATTCCTATTGGTGAAAGCAGTCCGGTATTTTGGTCGATCTTATAAATCACTATACTATTATGGCCACGATTGGATCCATAAACATATTCCCCGTTGGGGTGGATTTCAATGTCGGCGCCGCTATTTTCCCCTTCAAAACCGTCCAAGACCGTCGGTACATTCTGAAGTAATGTAAAGCAACCCGATGCTTGATCGAACCGCAAAGCTGAAATTGTGCAGTCAAGCTCGTTGATCATATAACAAAATCGTCCATTCGGATGAAAGGCGCAATGCCGCGGACCGGAACCAGGCTTGGCGGTGTATGGCTCACAGGACAACAATTCAAGCTTTCCGTTGCTGAAATCCGTTTTATAGAGCATCAACTTATCCAATCCCAAATCCGGAACACAAGCATACTGATTCGAACGGTCAAAAACAAGCGAATGGGCATGCGGACCGGTTTGTCTGGTTTTATTAACGCTGGAGCCCGCGTGTTGAATAAATTGGCTTGGCCTATCCAATCCGCCGTTTTTTAATATGGGATACACACTTACGCTTCCGCTCATGAAATTTGTTATAAATACATGACTCTCCCGATTATTAACGCAGACATAACAAGGGTCTGTTCCTCCCGATAGCAATTGATTGATAAAACGTAATTGGCCAGTCCCGCTTTCTACAGCAAAAGCGCTTACCGCACCCGAGGCTTTGCCGTCAAATTCCTTCAGCTCATTTACGGCGTACAAATACCTGCCCGATGGTGCAAGCGCCAGATATGAAGGATTTACGACTCCCGTGGTTTTGGATACAAACGTCAACCGCCCGTTGGAAGGATCCAGTTTAAATAAATAGATCCCCTCGCCCTTGCCTTGAAGTACTTGGCCGGTGCCAAACTTGATCGCTTCCGTATAAGTTCCGACATATACATTAATATTTTTCGTCATGCCGCTTACTTCTTCCCTATTTTTTTCAAAGCATAAATGATAAACTCATTCCGTCCCCGGGCCAGTTGATCCATATCTTTTTGGGACCAGTCGTAAATCCCCTTGCCGGTCTTATACCCCAAGTCACCGCGGTTTACGAGTTCAGTGAGATAACAATTCGAAACCGTTGAACTGCTAATAGCCGGAAGTACGTTGTTTTGAACGGCAACGGCCAAATCTAAACCCACAGCATCAATATGTTCCAATGGTCCCCAGGCCGGGAACCTGATTCCCATTCCCATTTTCACCGCGGTATCGACATCCTCCGGAGAAGCCAGCCCCATGGCCACAATATTAACAGCCTCCCTGATAACTGCCTGGAGAATCCTATTGGCAAGCTGGCCGGGGAGATCCTTTCTGACGAGTACGGGCGCTTTGCCCCATTTCGCTAAGGTGTCCTTAACGGAAACCGCGACAGTTTCATCGGTTTGATCGCCCATCACTACCTCGACTAACGGCACAAGATGGGCCGGAAACCAGAAATGCGCCGTTACGGTTCGGCCCGGATTTTTGACTCTGCTTGCGATATCCGTGATTCGTAGTCCGGATGTATTGGAAAGAATGGGAATGTCGGTGGGCAACAACATGTCCAGCTTTTCGAAGAGTTCCTGTTTAGCTTGGAGATTTTCATAGATTGCCTCAATGACCATTTTTGCCCGGACAAGCGACTCCTCCATATCCTCGGATAATGTCAATAACTCCTTTGCCCGGCCGGCCGCATCCTTATCCGCAATACCGTTTTCTACTAGTTCGTCAATGTTTTTGATAGCATTATCAATTCCTGTTTCCGCTTTTTTGAGATTCATATCAACCAGAATCGTTTTATTTCCAGCCAGTGCGCTGACAGCGGCAATACCGCCCCCCATAAGCCCACTACCGATGATAACTACACAATCTCTATTCATACTTGCTCGCCCCCATTCGGCTAAATAGCCACTTTCATCGCTCCGCCTTTACGGTAAATAAAAGCATCAAACGTCCTGGTGACATTTACCAAAAACAAACAGGTCACCAATACTTTCACAATCCCAGGAGCGCTTCCAGAGATGGTTACGCCGCCTATTTAGCATCGAACCTTCTTTAGGACCCAGTTCGGGGAACCGGTGCGGTTCCCATCAATCCTTAATCCCGGACATGGTCATGCTTCGTACAAACGCATTCTGGAAGAAGAAAAAGATAATTACCATCGGTAACACCGCGATGGTGGCAATCGCCATTAATTCATGATACTGTGTTACATAGGCATTCTCAAACATGCTCATCCCCAACGGTACGGTTTTAAATTTATCCTCGGTAATGATAATCAAAGGCCAAATATAAGCATCCCAAATCTCACGGAATGAAAAGATTCCCAAAGCCGCCAACGCCGGTGTCGTTAAAGGTAAAATAATTTGAAAAAAGATCCGGGGTTCCGATGCGCCATCAATTCGGGCAGCCTCAAGCAATGAATCAGGAATATCAAGAATGTACTGACGCATTAGAAAAATCCCGAAGGCGTCCACCGACATGGGGATTATCTGCCCCTGCAAGGTATTGAGCATATTTAATTGCTTGGTAATTAAAAATAACGGAACCATTAAAACTTCCAACGGGAGCATCATGGTGGCCAAAACAATGATGAACAAAACTTTCCGTCCGTGATAATTGTACTTAGCCAAGCTGTAACCAGCCAATGAACAGATGATGAGGTTAATGAAAGTAACGGCCAATGAAACGATGGTGCTGTTTAAGAAATAGGTTCCGAAGGGATAACGGGTAAAAGCCGACGGGTAATTTCCCCATTGCCATGTCGGGGGAATCCATTGCACCGGAACGGCGAAAACCTCCGTCACTTGTTTGAGGGAAGTCGAAATCATCCATAAAAAAGGAATGATCATAACTACTGCCACTAGTGCAGCAATAG
>JBLNDC010000195.1:0-9884 GCA_050261255.1 Bacteroidota bacterium | reverse complement strand
CAGCGTTCACCCTCGAACCGTCAGGCAAACGGGCGTCAACCATCGGACTCCCTTCATCGATCCGACGGCCGAGCGGAGCCACGATTTTTTCAATCACCTGTAAAACCTGTTCATTATCGCGAAACTTGACCCCGGCAAGCTCCAGGCGGCCTTTGCGTTCTACATATACTTGGCAAGGTCCGTTGACCATTATCTCCGATACCGTTGGATCCATAATCAACGAATTGATCGGCCCAAATCCCAAAACTTCATCGTTAATCTCGGCGATAATCTTCAGTCGTTCATTTCGAGTCGTCGCCGGATACTCATGGTCCATGATGAAACCGACGATTTCTTCAATTTTGTTTTTGAGCTGTTCCCGGATTTCCGGTTCGTCGCTTTGATCTAAAATCGCCGAATCAACCTCTTTGAGGAGGGTTTCATGGACTTGCTTCTTGATAGTCCTTAAAGGGTCGGCCACACTATGCTTAGGCTGCTGCCTTACTACCGGCCTTTCCGGCTGCGGAAGATTATCGCCTATTGTCTTTTTTCCCTTTTCCAAACGCTCCATTAACGACATCAAAGCGCCTCCCGGGATAATCAAATAATTACATCCGCTAATAGATACGAATTACTGTATCTTGAGCCTTTCGATTGTCAGAAAATCCGTCAAAGATTAACCGCCAATACACGCCAATTAACGCTAATAAAACATAGATAACTAGAATGTTTCTGACTTATATTCGCGTTCATTAGTGTTCGTTAGTGGTTCCTTTTACTTTTCGGCCGTGTCATTGATTGATTTCCGATTAATGTTACGGTTTTTTTCGTTTTGAACTCCTGTCAATTCCAGAGCCAACTTTAAGATGGCTTTGGAAATAGGAGCTTTCGGATGACTCATTACAAATGGAATCCCCAGGTTACATGAGCCGACTACCAACTTCCCGTCATTGGGAATGGAGTAAGGTATCGGCAAATTGAGGTGTGCTTCCAAGTCTTTGATTGAAATATTATTCCTGGTGAAGACCTGGTTTAAGACCAGCCTTATTTTTTGAGGTTCGTAATTCAACAACCGGATTGCTTCTAAAGCCAGTTTTATGTTTTTGACTGTTAAGATATCCAACACAGTAACCATCAGAATGAAGTCGGAAATATCAAGGGTGGCTAGGGTTAAATCATCAAACGCTTGATGGGTATCGATAATGATATAATCATAAATGTCCTTAAGGGTTCCTAAAATATCCTTAACCTGTTCGGCGTGGACCACTTCGGCATATTCCGGCCGCAAAGGTGCAGGTAGGATGCTAACTCCACTGGTATGAGTGGTTAAGTAGCCTTTAAGTATTTTCGGTTCTGAGAAATTAGCCTCTCCTACCAGATCGGAAATAGTACGGCGGGGTAACAAGTCAAACAGCAAAGCGACATCCCCGAACTGAAGGTTTAAGTCAATGATAGCGGTCTTTTTTTGGGTAAATTGGGCGATCGCTACCGCCAGGTTAACCGCGATGACTGATTTCCCGACACCGCCTTTAGTGCTGAAAACGCTAATAATCTTACCCGGTTCACCGGGCTTTTCCAGTTGTGTTCCTAAGAAGCCGCCTTGGTTTTGGCGCCGCTTTTTTTCCAACTCATAAACGCGATGAATAGTCCCGAGCAATTCTTCGCTTGCGGGCGGTTTGGTTATATAATCCCGAGCCCCTGCAGCCATCGCTTTCCGAAGATACTCTCCTTCATCCTGACAAGACAAGATAATAATCGCCGTTTGCGGTAGTTCGACCGTCATTATTTCCGTCGCCCGGATACCATCCATTACCGGCATGCCGATATCCATAATCACCAAATCCGGGTGATGCTGCCTAGCCAATACCAGAGCTTCTTCCCCGTCGGCCGCTTCCCCGACCACTTCGATCTCCGGTTCCAATTCAAGTAATTGCCGTAAATTGCTACGGACTTTAGCAATATCATCGACTACCATAATCCGGATTTTTTCAACCACTGGGTGTCACCTACTCCTTTGGCGTTTGAAAATAGGGCCCTTGGAAAGTCGGGTTGGTTATATTCTCAGGGTTTAAATCAGCTTCAGCCTTAATTATCCTAGGGGTGACGAACAATAACAGCTCCGTATCGCCGTTTTGAAAATTTTTACTGCGGAATAACGAACCGATAATGGGAATGTCTCCCAACAAAGGAATTTTATAAACATTGACCGCATCCTCCCGTTTTAACAAGCCGCCGATAATTAAAGTCGAGCCGTCTTTAAATTGAACATTGGTGCTGGCCTTACGAGTCGCCAATGCCGGCAATTTAAACCCGTTAACGACAATCGCGTTGCCCCAATCAATCGAACTAACCTCCGGCGAGACCGCCATTGATATTGTATTATTCCGTTCAATATTAGACGTTACTTTGAGCCTAATCCCATACTCCTTCCAATTGACGATCACTCCGCCCTTACCGTCAGACATGGGAATCGGAATTTCCCCTCCGGCTAGAAAAAAAGCTTCTTTCCCGCTGACCGTCAAGATACTAGGGGCCGCCATTATTTTAGCGTCACCGTTTCGTTGCATCAAATTTAAGATTGCACCCAACGAGGTCCCAGGCGCTAAGTCTACTCCGTTTGAATCACTGTTGAGAAATCCATATTCCCATTCGTGAAAAACCAGCCCATCCGGGGTAGGCCACCAAGTACCCGAGTTAAAGCCATATTTTTTTTCGGAGTCCTTTTTGATTTCGGTAACTAAGATTGAAAGCAATATTTGATATGTATTTTTGACTTGTAAACTATTGATCACGTTCTCCCGGTACATTTTCCCGTAACGAACGGCTTCTTCCTCTTCTAGGGAACTGGCTACCGTACCGCTTAAAATTACATACTTATCGTTAGCCTTGACCTTTACTTCCGGATTATTAATTAACTTGGCGATCTCCGATTCAACAACCGAATAATCTTCTTTGACCGCAAATTTAAAGGTAAAACGGCCTTGGCTCGACCAAACGTTAACCGTTGAGACCCCTACTTTTTTAGCGTTCAGTAAAAACTCCTGTCCGCCGGTTACCACTAATTCCAGTACCTCCGGGCTGCTGACGGCGATTCTAGTTATCCCTTTCATAGATAGGACTTTAGCCTCTCCCACCACCAAGTGAATTAGATGTGGCTCTGCTGAAGCTATGTTTGGCATAAAAACCATCAAGAAAATTAATAATAGTAACCACTTTTTAAACATTGACCGGCCTCCTGCAGAGTGTTGCCAGTTAATAAACGGTGATTAATTTGGATTTACTTCCGTTAATGATTTCAATCACTTTTCGAGAAGGTTCTCTTTTAACAGGAGTTGGAGTCGATTTACCACTCGATAATAAGCTGCTTTCTCTGATCGACGGTACCACTTGTTCCGCCTCCTTTAATATGGGACGCAACGCCAAGTGCAATGTTCCTTTTTCTTTGCTTAAGACGACTTTTTCCGCTTGCAAAGGAGTAACCGCTAAAGTAACTGAAGTACCCACTTTCCCGTTACCCCTTTGGGTGGCGCCGGAAATGCCCATATCCTGGGAAACCG
Source organism: Bacteroidota bacterium (assembly GCA_050261255.1). Classification (GTDB taxonomy): domain Bacteria; phylum Bacillota; class UBA4882; order UBA8346; family UBA8346; genus JAAYHS01. The sequence continues at coordinate 6,348 of JBLNDC010000195.1, read as the reverse complement.
CCAACACTTCAATATCTTGCAGCAAGGTCCAACTGGTACTTTCACTATGGCCCTTCGGTTGAATTGTCCCGATCAGATCCACTCTTTCGCCGGGTCTGACAAATCCGGCCACACCAATTACTTCATCGACAGGGATTGTAATTGCCCGCATCCCTTGGGGGATGATCGCCGACAAACTCAACTTGTCGCCTTTGCGGAATAAGCGGTTGATATTTACCGGCTCCCCTTGAATTATCTCCGCCTTCGTGATCAATCCCACAATATCCGCAATTTTGATGACCGAATCCTTGGTAACGACTTCCTTGGGGACCGGCTTTACTTCCAACTGTTCCGCCGTAACCACGGTCCGGGCGGGAATGGTTACTTTGGCGAACACTATCTCAGTTTTCGGCGGCTCAACTATCTTAGGTTTGGAGGCCCTTTTAACGGTATGGAAGACCAATAATGAAGCAACCGCCCCGCATAACAAAGCAAAAACTAAGTATTTCTTATTGCCCATTGTTTCAACCTCCAAACTCACTTAATCAACGTCGGGCTTACCACGCCAAAACTTGGCCCTTCTCCTACTTCCCCGGATACGGCCCAATTTAAAAAGGAGCCGGTAACACCGCCATTGCCATCGGTTGATTCCAGGTAAAATGCGGCAAAGCTGACTACCATAGCGCTAGCGTTACTCCCGTCGCCAACCAACCGATCGATGACCGGAACGATGACCACCCGCGGGGAATTGGGAGCTAGATTTGAAATACTACTGTTGTCTAAGGAGATCCGGTAATTGACGCCTTGACTAGTCGGGCCGGCCATATTCCCCGGCTCAGCAGTCACAATATCGCCCAGCCTAATCTTATTTTTATAACCGTACATCAAATTGCTCCGATAGTTGCTTCCCCCGCTGCCGCCTAACGCCAAAGCGCCATAATTACCGTTATAACCTTCGCCGCCGCCGTATTTTAAAGTGTACGGCTTATTAAATTCGAATTGTTGCCTTACTACACCCAAAGGCACAACGCCGGTGATACTGATTACCGTATTCCCCCCGGCGGTAGCCGTAGCGCTTACGGTTGAATTGTCGATACCGATTATTGGAGCAAAAAAATGTTTTACCTTTTGAGAGATATTTACCTGAAAAGTATTTTTCCCTAAATCGGCGACCGGTGTATATTGATACTCCCCGAAAATATTGGCGGTGAGATACTTTAAACTTTCAGCGTCCGCTTGGACAGGGTCTTGTTTATTGACCAACACGAAACAGCCTGCTAAAGCAGAGGCGTCGGCGGCATTTTGCAATCTTTTTTTAGTCAAGAAAAGTTGACCGGCATCAATTACAATCGCTATGGAAGCCATTAAAGTAACCATCAGTATCGCTGCTATAACCATTACTGCTCCCCGCTCCGATCTAATCATGCCAATCCCTCCTTAGATTTCACTAAGCATTGATGTCTTAGCGGTCAAAGAGTAGCTTTCCGGTAGAATACCGAAGGTTACCGGTATTTGATATTGATAGTTAATCGTTACGGTAAACATTTGCCCTCTGGTCCGGATTGCCGGTTCGATTTGAATATTGGAATAATCTAAAACAAGTGGAGATATTGAGTTGATAATGTTGCTTTTAATTTGGTCATCGGAAAGAGTAGCTATGGCTGCTGTCCGGGCTGCGTTACGTGCTGCGTCCTCCAAAACCAAAAAGGTATTAAACACTAAGCCAAATTGAATAATGCCCGCCAATAGCAGGATTAAAAGCATTGATACCAATGCGAATTCCACTATCACCGAGCCATCTTCGTTTTTAATAACGTTCATTCCCATCAACACCTGAATCACTCCCAAAGCGGTCCCCAAACCAATCCGACTATTAAACCAATTAAGATTGCTGGCCCATAGGGAATAACCAATTTTGAGGTTTGGTCCGGTCTAAATATGACGCGCCGGATATCTTTGTCCCAAATGGAGGAGACTAACAAGACCAGCCTGTGCCGGACCTTGACAGGCCCGTCTTGAAGCGTCAGCGCCAATAACGCCAGTACTCCGCCTGCAACTCCGCTACATAATCCGACCGAGATAATTTTCTTGACGCCCAAAAATGCGCCTAACGCCATCAGTAGTTTAACATCTCCCGCGCCGATTCCACCCAAGATAAATGGGATTAATAATATTAATAACCCAACCAGTAATCCCAGTAATGAAAGATGCCAACTCTTAAAGTTAAATATTAGATTTAAGATAACCCCGGTCAGCATTGCGGGGAATGTTAACCAATTGGGAATTTTTCTGTATTTAATATCTAATAACGCAGCGCTTAATCCAACCACAATCGAACCAAGCGTCATGTATAAACTGGAATTCAACTCTAAAACCACCCAATCTCCTCCAATAAGCCAAGTAAGTTAAATAATTTTTTGCTTGAAAATTTTTTGCTTAATATAACATAAGACTTTACCTAGTGGTAAAGTCCTATGTAGCCAACTTGTCAACAGCCTATCAACTGCTAGGTGAGCCGGGAGCGGTATTAACCGCATCTGTAATCCTTCCGAATATCGTCTGTAATCCTCCGTTCATCGCGACCAGCGCACCAATGAGGACTACAGACACCAATGCAATGATTAGACCGTACTCGACCATTCCTTGTCCGGTTTCTTCTTGGAAAAATCTCTTCAACATCAGCGTCACTCCCTTATGTTTTTTCGTTCCACCACGGCGACCGTTTTTCAATTTGGGAAGAGCACCTCCGGAGTGGAGGTTTGAACTAGGGAGGTTCCCTTATCCCTGATTCAATAATATCACTCCCAGGGCTTCCCTACTATCCAACCACAGTTTCATTTGATCCGGGACTCTAGTCCTAGGAAAAGTAAGCCGGTTCAGAGGTGAGGAATAGAGAAGACGGAAGATAGGAGGAGTCAGAAAGTGACTGGCAGCTTCGAGGAGGTTTGATAATAATGTCGATTACCCTAACCAGTATGATACTTAGTTATCTAGAAAATAATATTATCCCTAAAAAATATACTCCCGCCAAGGCGCTGAGGAAATTAAATTTTAAATTAAACTCTGCGCCTTTATGTCTCTGCGGGAGAACAGTAACTTAATCTTCATCCTTTCGCGTACCCCGGTAGGAAGTAGCGGACGACTATTTAGCGATGAGACCTTTTTGATAAGCATAAACCGCCACCTGAGTGCGGTCTTCCAAATTCATTTTCCTTAAAATATTACTGACATGGTTTTTAACCGTCTTCTCACTGATAAAAAGTTTTCCGGCAATCTCTTTATTGTTTTCGCCACAGGCAATGTAACCGATAATTTCTAATTCCCGTGGGGTTAATCCCAATTCATCAGGTAAGACTACTTTCTGCTCCATAAACGGAGCCTGCCTGAATTCGTCCAAGACGACCGAAAGCAAATGGGGCGGAAGATAGGCGTCTCCCCGCGCCACTGTTTGGATTGCTTCACAAAGCGTTTCGGAATTGGAGTCTTTCAAGATAAATCCCGAAGCGCCCGCTTTAATCATTTGCAATATATGATACTGGTCTCCATCGGCTGATAAAGCTAAGACCTTGATCGCCGGAGCTTTCCGCCTTAACTCGCCAGTCAATTCAATCCCATTTTTACCGGGTAAATTAATATCCATTAAGACCACATCAGGTTTTAACGCTAAGACCTTTTCAACGACTTCATCCCCATGCCCGGCATCGCCAATGATCTTAAAATCCTCTTCTATGCTTAACATTTGCTTTAGGCCTTCTCGAACCATGGCATGATCGTCAACGATTACTAATTTAATCGGCCCTAACATTATAAACACCCCTAAAATTTACTGAATCGAAAATATCTTAACCCGCATTCAGCCTATTGTCTCGATTTTTAAATAGAAAAACTCCAACTATCGGATTAATGATCCTATTTATTTAAAATTCGGCATTTACCATACTAAACTTGACAATATCCTTTTAGCAAAAATATGGTTACACTGAAAGCTAATACCGGATTGACTTTCAGGAAAACCTGCTCGCTTTATTTTATAAGGAGGTTTTATCCTGAAAGGAGTTTACTTAAGGATAAAGAAATATTCTACATTATCACGTTGGGTCAAACTGGAAGGTCATAATGATCATAACCGGCTTCGCCCATTTGGGAATAGTTTTAGAATCATGAAAAACCATTGCGAAAGCGGCTATACGGAAGTATGGTCCGGATTTAGTACCGATTTAGTTAAACTCAGAGATAAAACTACAAAAATTATAGTTTTAGGAGGCATACGAATGGCTAAATTAACTACGGAAATCCGCCGCGAAATCATTGCCAACCAAAAAGATGAAATCACCAGTTTTCATATTTACCAAGCCATAGCTTCCGGACAAAAAGACCCGACTAACGCGAAACTATTAAAAACAATCGCCGCTGACGAAAAAAAACACTACACGCTGCTTAAAAAATATTCAGAAACTGAGGTCCACCCCTCAAAAATAAAAATTTTATGGTATCGCTTTATTGCCAAAACCTTTGGCTTGACATTCTCCTTAAAACTCCTGGAAAAAGGGGAGGAAAAGGCGACTGTCGCTTATAAGGCGCTTATCGCCAATCTCCCGGAATTAAAGCAGGTTTTGGAAGATGAAGAAGATCATGAACGCGAGTTAATAGGCTTAATCAATGAAGAGCGATTGAATTATATGGGTTCAATCGTCCTAGGTTTGAACGACGCCCTGGTTGAACTCACCGGCGCTCTGGCCGGTTACACCTTTGCCATTCAAAACAGCCGCATCATCGCACTCATTGGGCTGATCACCGGAATCTCGGCTTCCTTTTCCATGGCCGCCAGCGAGTTTTTATCCAAGAAACAGGAGCAAGAGGAGAACGCTTTAAAATCAAGTATTTATACGGGCATTGCCTATATTATCACCGTCTTTTTACTAATCCTCCCCTACCTTTTACTCCCCAATCATTTCTTGGATTTAGGTCTGAGCCTGTTGATGGCGATCCTCATCATCCTGGCCTTTAATTTCTACATCTCCGTCGCCAAAGACTTGCCCTTTAAAAAGCGCTTTCTGGAAATGGCCGGGATCAGCCTGGGAGTAACCGTGATCTCCTTCGGAATCGGTTGGGTGGTTAGGACGTTTTTGGGGTTGGAAATCTAATGATAATTTCGTTCCGCGTTCAGGGTTACGCGTTCCGAGTTACGTGCCATGCGATCGAACTTACCAGTTGAATTATTCAAAATAGTAAGGAAAATCAGATAAAATGCCTATTAAAATCAGAGCGACCGGCATCTTAATCGAGGATCAAAAAATCCTCCTGGTCAAACAGAAAGTAACCGGCTCCCGTCATTGGTCCCTTCCCGGAGGTACCCTGGAATTCGGCGAAACTATCGCCGAATGTATCATCCGCGAAATGGCTGAAGAAACCGGGTTGAAGGTTGAGATTGAAAAATTACTATATATCTGCGACCGGATTGAAAATGACAAAAATCAAGTAGTCCATATCACCTTTAAACTGAAACGAACCGGCGGTTCGCTGAAACTCGGTTACGAACCCGAACCGGGCGCCAACCCTATCACTGATCTGAAAATGGTTCCGATTGAGGAATTAAGCCAATACGGATTCTCGGAACGTTTTTGTTATCTGATCAAGAATAATTTTCCCGATAGCGGCAACTACATGGGATCGATCAAAAACATCGGACTTTAAACCGGAAAACCGTCAAAAACAGTAGTTAGATTGCATACCAATAAAGGAGCAATCCATGGAACCTTGGCACCAAAGAAACTTAACCGACGATCAATTCCCTTTCAATCTATTCATCACCGATATACTGGAATTCCCTCCCCATTGGCACGAAGAGATCGAAATTATCTACGTCTTGGAAGAAGAATTGGTTATCGGCTTAAATAGTGAAATCTTTCATCTTAAACCCCGGGATATCTTCTTGATTAACAGCGGCGAAGTCCATTTCTTTGTTACCCCTCCCAAAAAAAGCCATCGGATTATCCTTCATTTTGAATTATCCTTGTTCCAGTCCCTCGCCAATACTCTCCGGGAACGCAAACCGGTCTCCCCTTTAATCGCCTTTGACCCACACCAATCAAAGGTCCATCATGATTTAGAACAACAGCTCTTGGCAATCGCCCATGAATTCTCCCTGGAACTTCCCGGTTATCAATTGGCGATCCGGGCCCGGTTATATGATTTGGCCGTCATCTTGTTGCGCCAAGTCCCCACCGAGCCATACTCATCACTGGAACGTAACAAACACCTAAAACGCCTGGAACGGCTAGAACAAGTCTTTAATTATGTTGAGCAAAACCATACCCGGGAGATAACCCTGGCGGAGATTGCCAAAGCGGCTAATTTTAGCATTTATCA
>JBLNDC010000194.1:0-2579 GCA_050261255.1 Bacteroidota bacterium | reverse complement strand
GCTTGTTCCGTGGTTGCCCAAAAGTGGAAATTATGAAATAATTTAGAGTGTTAGATTAACAATAATTTATTGGTATTAAATATGGTTTCGAATTTTAAAAACTGGATAATAACTATTTTAGTTGTATTAATTATAATTGAGAAACGGTTTTTCGAATTGATTTGGCAGGAGTGAGTACTATGAAAAAAGGGTTTATGATTTGGACTGCGCTATTGATTACCATCCTGGTGAACTTGATTATCCCTTTTAATGAAAGCAAAAATGCGGCCTCCGATTATTGGCCGGCTGACGATTGGCGGACTTCGACCCCTGAAAAGCAGGGGATTGATTCCGGGAAATTACGCCGGATGCTGGAGTATATCAAAGAAAACCAGATTGATATCCACAGCATTCTTATTATCCGTAATGGTTATCTGGTTTTAGAGAGTTATATGGCCCCGTACGATAAAGATACCATCCACAACTTGAAATCAGTCTCCAAAAGTTTTCTCTCGGCAGTGGCCGGAATTGCCCTCCGGGAAAAACTCCTGACCGGTCTGGACCAGAAGGTAGCGGATCTTTTGCCGGAGTATTTCGAATCCATTGCTGATCCCCGTAAAAAAGCGATTACCTTAAGGCATCTTTTAACAATGACTGCCGGTTTCAATTGGGCTGAAAACACGCCCATCTCGGATGGCTTATGGAGAAGTCAAAATTGGGTCAAGTACGCCCTTGAAATGCCGCTCTCGGATAATCCGGGGGAAAAGTTCGTTTACAATACGGCCCTTACCCACCTAATGTCGGCGATCTTAACCAAGACTAGTGGAGTGAGCACTCAGGAATTGTCCGAAAAGTATTTATTGGACCCACTAGGCATCAAAGTTGGATTATGGCGACGCGACCCTCAGGGAATCTGTCTTGGCGGCTGGGAGGTGTTTCTTACTCCGCGGGATATGGCTAAGTTTGGGTATCTTTATTTGAAACAGGGGATTTGGAATGGCAGGTCAATCATACCGGGAGACTGGGTTAGAGAATCTGTTAACACCCAGGTGGCCACAGGAAACTGGGGAGGGTTTTCCCAGTACGGATATTGGTGGTGGCTGCATCCGGGAAGTTATTCAGCGGAAGGCTGGGGCGGCCAGCGAATCATCGTGGTCCCGGAGCAAGACTTGGTAGTCGTCTTTACCAGCGCCGATTTTAATGAACCCCGGAATATTTATGATTTCTTTATCCAACCGGCGGTTAAAGGCAGGAGAATAGCGGCGAATCCGAAAGAAGCAGCCGCTTTAGGCAAATTAGTCGAGGAATTGAAGTATATGCAAGCCAAACCGGGATTACCCTTGCCGAAAATGGCCGGAAAAATATCGGGTAAAACTTTTCAGCTTGAAAAGAACGATTTTGGGGTAACCGCGCTTAGTTTGAACTTTAAAGATACTAATGAAGGGATACTTACTCTGGAAACACCGGGTGGCAAGTTCGATTTAGCGGTCGGGCTCGACGAAGTATACCGTTTCACTAATGGATTTTTCGACGTTCCGGTTGGTATTAGAGGACGGTGGATCCAATCTGATCCATACTTTGAAATGGATTGGATTAATTTGGGGGAGCCGATTAAATTACAAGGTCTGTTTATATTCGAGGGAAATCAGGTCAGATTTTTAACAACCTTAAAACCGCAAAACTTATCCCAAACGATTGTCGGGAAAGCGGTAGTAGAGTGAGCTAATTACATCATCCTCAATCTAAAATCCCAACCATTCTCCAACCAGTATTACTTTAATCCGGCCTTTGGTCATGGAAAAACTGGTGATGACAAGTTGGGCGCACGCGCCTTCGGCTGCTTTGGAAAGTTCCTCAAAAGAAGAGTAGTCTTGCTTAAATATCAACATGGTAAGGGGTGCGGCATAGCTTTTGGCGCGAAGGATGGCGGCATCCAAATTCGGTTCTACTTTGTTAATCCCTGCAATTACAATTACGTTTTTCGGCCCGAAGATCAGTGAAGCTACCCGGTTGCCATAGCCATCGATATTTACCAGCTCGCCGGTGAGGGATATCGCATTGGAACTCATTAAAAAGTAATCCGCGCTTAAGGCCTGATGGGCAATTTGATCCTTGGCGGTGGCGCCTTGGGGTTCATTTGGGTCTAGGATATTATACCCTTCATTTTTTAAGGCGGCCAGCAACCCGATTTGGTGGAGGGTAGCCGAACCTCCCCAAGAAACCAGACTGTCTTTGGGGATCATTTCAAGTACTTGTTTTAACGCAGCTTCTTTGGTCTCGCAATAATGAGCTTCCATATTACGGTCTTCTAATTCTTTGATTAACTTTTGCGCTAATAAGGAGTTATAGCATTTTGTAGGTTCCATGGTGTTCCCCCTATTGAATGATAAGACGTAGTATAAGTAGAAATTCTCAAATTTAAACTCTCATCAAATGGTGGAATTATCCCCCCTTGTTTCTTTGCTTTTATAAATTATCGGTAATATTTTGTAGAAAGTTATCTTCATAGAGTTTGAGTCTGATTTTTAAAGAGTAAAGTGTAAAGGGGAAAATGTATAAATTTTTCCAATTGGTAACCGATAACTAGAATGGTAGTGTTT
>JBLNDC010000193.1:0-11484 GCA_050261255.1 Bacteroidota bacterium | reverse complement strand
CAGACAAATCCGACTCTTGATTTTCCAAACGTTCTACCAGTTCCACCTGGTTCTTTAAAGTAGTTAACTCTTGTAACACTTTCTGGGCGTTGGCCGGATCATTCCAGAGATCGGGAGCGGTTGAAAGAGCGCTTAACTCGTTAATCCGGTCTGTTTTACTAGCCAGATCAAAGATACTCCCTCATTTGACGCAATCTTTTCTTTAAATCCGCCAACTGATTCCGTAAATCACTTGACTCAATCATGCCATCACCTCATTGAAAGATAAATTAAGATAATTAAAGGCATGAGTCACGAGGCTTGAGGCGCGAGTATAAAAACAATAACAACCTCGTACAATATCAATCGTTAATTAGTTCAACGATCATTCATAAAATCCTTAACTCATGCCTGATGCCTCACGCCTAAAATCAGCCTGCTTCCTGCCCACAGCATTTCTTATATTTTTTCCCGCTGCCACAAGGACAAGGCTCATTCCGCCCCACTTTTTTGCCGACCACCCGTTGTTGAACCGCCGCGCTCCCGTCTTCATTAATGTTAGTAGAGATATTACGGATTTTAGGCCTTTGGGTTACTCTTTCTTCGGAAGCGACTTGGACTTTTGCCAGGGTCCTAACGACTTCTTCGTTGATGCTATCGCGCATCTCCTTGAACATTTGATAGGCTTCAATCTTATAGGCCACTAGCGGATCATTTTGGCCATATGCGCGAAGGCCAATCCCCTCTTTCAATTCATCCATAGCCTCCAAATGATCCATCCACTTGACATCAATCGTCCTAAGCATGACTAGGCGTTCAAACTGATATAAGTGTTCTTTGCCGATTTCTCCTTCTTTAGCTTGATAGAGCTCCAAAGCCCGATTCAGGATCATTTCCCGAAGTTCTTGGTGGCCAACGCCATCGATCTCTTCAATAGTGATCGAATCTACCGGCAACAAGGTTGTATAAACCGCTTTCAACAGCCCTTCTAAATCCCATTCCTCCGGATACACTTTGGGGTTGGCGTAAATCTCCAGAAGATTATCGGTTACTTCCCCGAAAAGCTGCAGCACTCTCTGATGTTCATCCGATCCAAAGAGCAGTTTCTTCCTAAGCTCATAAATGATCTCTCTTTGTTTATTTAAAACATCGTCATATTCCAAAACATGTTTCCGGATCTCAAAATTCCTGTTTTCCACTTTGCGTTGGGCGGCCTCAATCCGTTTAGCAATCGCCGAATGTTCAATCGGCATATCCTCGGTCCAACCCAGACGTTCCATTAGACCCGAGATCATGTCGCCACCGAAGAGACGCATCAGATCGTCTTCCATTGATACATAAAAACGGGAAGCTCCCGGGTCACCCTGACGGCCGGCCCTGCCCCTTAACTGGTTATCAATCCGCCGGCTCTCATGACGTTCGGTGCCGATGATATATAAGCCACCCAAAGCCACTACCGTTTCATGTTCCTTAGTGGTAATCGCTTTGGCTTCTTGAAGGACCAACTGATACTCTTCAGGCGTCGCTTCATTGGGATCAATCCCGCGGGCTCTTAAGAAATCCTTTGCCAGAAATTCAGCATTACCGCCGAGGATGATGTCCGTGCCCCGGCCCGCCATATTGGTGGCTATTGTAACCGCACCTAAACGGCCTGCTTGAGCAATGATTTCAGCCTCTTTCTCATGATGTTTGGCGTTTAAGACTTGATGGGGCACACCCCGTTTCTTCAACATATTGCTTAATTCTTCCGACTTCTCAATGGAGATGGTGCCGACTAATATCGGTTGCTTTCTTTCGTATACCGCCACAATATCCTCAACTACCGCCCGAAACTTACCGGACTCAGTTTTGTAAATCACGTCGGGATGGTCTATTCTAATCATCGGCAGGTTCGTGGGGATAACCACAACCTCCAGACCATAGATTTTCCGGAATTCAGTCTCTTCGGTCTCAGCGGTGCCGGTCATCCCAGCCAGCTTATTATACATCCGGAAATAGTTTTGGAAAGTAATCGTCGCTAGAGTCTGGCTCTCCCGCTCGATTTTGACCCCTTCTTTAGCCTCAATCGCTTGATGCAACCCGTCACTGTACCGGCGGCCGAACATCAAGCGCCCGGTGAATTCATCGACGATGATCACTTCGCCGTCTTTGACCACATAATCCCGATCCCGCTTCATAAGCTCCTTGGCGCGGAGCGCTTGATTCAATTGATGGACCAGTTCGGTATTTTCATCTTCATACATATTTTCGACATTCAGCATTTTTTCGACTTTGGCTACTCCCTCTTCGGTTACAGCCACAGTCCGGGCTTTTTCATCAATGGTATAATCTTCTTCCTTTTTTAACTTAGGAGCGATCCGGGCAAATCGATAATACAATTCGGTGGATTCATCCGCTTGGCCGGAAATAATCAATGGAGTGCGCGCCTCGTCAATCAAGATGCTATCTACCTCGTCGACAATGGCATAATTCAATTCCCGTTGCACCATGTCTTCCACTGAAAAAGCCATATTATCACGGAGGTAATCGAAACCGAATTCATTATTGGTACCGTAAGTGATATCACAACCATAGGCGTGACGCCGTTCTTCAGAATTCAAATTATGAAGGATTACCCCTACCGTTAAGCCTAAAAAACGGTAAACCCTACCCATCCATTCGCTATGAAACTTCGCCAAATAGTCGTTAACAGTGACTACATGTACCCCACGTCCCGTAAGAGCATTCAGATAAACCGGCAGGGTAGCCACTAAGGTTTTACCTTCTCCTGTCTTCATTTCGGCTATTTTACCTTCATGAAGCACAATTCCTCCCATTAACTGGACATCGAAATGCCTCTGTCCAAGAATCCGTTTGGCTCCTTCCCGAACGACGGCAAAAGCTTCGGGCAAAATATCATCCAAAGTCTCTCCCGCCGCCAACCTCTCTTTAAATTCATCAGTCTTGGCTCGGAGTTCCGAGTCATTTAACTTTTCAAACTCCGGCTCCAATTGATTAATATCTTCAATTCGCTTGCGCAAACGTTTTACTTCCCGGAGATTGGTGTCCCACATTTCAGCCAACATTTTCAGCATCAATTCCACCTCGATTTTCTATGAACAACAGAGAATCCACGGATTAAGCCTTAATCATCATTGTCATATCTATGAAACCTATATTTAACAACGTATTCGACGTAAAAAAGTGCCATCCTTAACTCGTAATATTATACCACTTGCTTTAGGCAAAAACAAATAATTCCTAATCCTGGAGACGGAGGAATCTTATGTTTTTAATAGAATTTTATAGGGATACATGTGATTGAGGTGATCTTATGAGTGAAATGTATTTAAAATTGGACTCTCATGAATTAAACCGATTATTCCAACCCAATCAATCTTTAGAAATTATTATCAATAAAGCCTCCGACAATGGCCACTTTGAGGAGATCACCGGTAAGGCCAAGGTCTTGGAGGTTAACGAAGCGACGATGGCCCTCTCGCTTTCCCGGGAATTACTGGATTGGTTTGATCTATTTCTGCCTCAAAAAATGATCGCGATTCAATCGTGTCACTCCGACGAATTGCTCTTTTTTCGCAGTAAAATCCTGAGGAGAGTTATTCAAGAAAGCTTTCAAATAATCATCGAAAGCCCTCGGGTTGTAATTAAAAGGGAGCGAAGGGTCAGCCGGCGCAAACCCCTATATTGCCCGATCAATTATCGTATTTTACGCCTGGGTGATCGTGACCTAAAACACCTTACCTCTAAAATCGGCACCGGAGAAAGTCAGGACGTCAGCAAAGGCGGAGTCACACTCCTTACCAACTTGCAACTACCGGTAGGAATTACCTTGTTGGTTGAATTTCCTTTAGCGGGTAAAACCATCTCCATGCTTGGCAGGGTCAAGCATGTCCGCTCCCTGCAAAATTCCGACTACTCGTTTGTAGCCGGAGTTCAATTTATCCAACCCGGGCCTGCGGAACAGGATTTAATCAATAATAATATTCCTCTGAATGATCTGCCTCAAAAAGGAGGCCTCTCTTTTTGATTTTAATTGGGTTTAGGCAAGAGGCGCGAGGCATGGGTAAGAATAGAAATGTTTGATTGTCTGTTTTCAATCTTCAAAATCGTGACAAGCAGGGTCAAAATTCCAAATAACGCGTAGGTGTTAATAGCCCATTCATTTTAATATCATGGCTTTCGGCGGGTACTTCCGGTACAAGTTGAAAGTCATAAGCCAAGCCAAGTTTGAATGCATTAGGTGTTTTTGAAAGAAACCGGTCGTAATAGCCTGCGCCATGTCCGAGACGATAGCCTTTATCATCAAAGGCGACTCCGGGTACCACTATTAGCTGGAGTTTATTATTGTCAAGCCGTAACGACTCCGGACCCGGCTCCATCAAACCGAAGGGAGCAGGTTGCAATTGGCGGAAATCATTGATTACTGCAGCCTTCAAATCAAGCTCCGGAGTGCAAACCGGAAGAGTTACCGTTTTCCCGGTCTTAAGCAAATACTTGATGATTGGTACGGTATTTACCTCGTTACGGACTGAATAATAAATCATAATATAGTTAACCTTTTTTAAAATTTCTAATTTAAAAAAATTAGAATTTAAAGTGTAGTTTAGCACACGGTATTCTTTGGGCGTTAGCTCGCGCAACCGCGACTTCATCTTCGACCGGAGCTCTTTTTTGGAAAAAACTAAACTCATCCGGTTATTATCTCCCTCATTTCGGAAAATTCTATCTTTCATTATCTTACCTTGCTAAAAAGGGGAAAGGGCGATCATCAAAATCAATCGCCCTTTAATTCTACAACCAAATATGTAACCCATTCTAAAATATCAGTGATTTACCCCTTATCATTACTGTCCATTGTTCACTGATAACTGCAAAAAAACCCCGCTATGCCGCTATGCTGAACGTTACCTGAACCCTGCTCACGCAAGGTGGGTGTTCTCCTATTGATTTTATATGTCCTCTCGAGGAGGCTTACACGCCACCAATAGAGACCGAACTCCCAAGGTACTTATGTTGGTTCATAACAAATTCAGCTTCATCACGTACAAAGCAGGGATTTTTCTTTGAGCGACAAGTAACTAAATAAACGCCTTATTCAGCTACCAGAGACATTTTTTACGTTTTTATCATACCATAGCTTCGAATAGGCTTCAAGTTCCAAAGTCCGGCAAAATCCCTTAATTCTAGGGAAAATAAACGTTATAATACCAGGAAGAGTCCGTCACACCACTGCTGAAAGAAGTTAAGGGCTTATATATCTGAAACTGGCAATGGATTAATACCATTGAGATAATAAAATCAAGAGCCTCATCAGCTATTTACCACAACTTATAATATGACACCGCCGGCCAAATAGTTTTACCGGTCAACCATCTACTTTAATGGAAAGTTCCTTTAACTGTCTTAAAGATACTTCCGAGGGAGCTTCAGTCATAAGGCAGGTAGCGCTGGCCGTTTTCGGAAATGCGATCACGTCTCGGATTGAACTGCTTCCAGTTAGCAACATCATCAACCGGTCAAGGCCGAAAGCGATCCCGCCATGGGGCGGTGTTCCATATTCAAAAGCATCGAGTAGATACCCAAATTTCTCCTTGGCTTCTTCCATTGACAGGCCGATGACTTTAAACATTTTCTCCTGAAGACTGCGTCGATAAATACGAAGGCTTCCACCGCCCAATTCAACTCCATTTAAAACCAGATCATAGGAATTAGACCTGACACTGCCCGGATCAGTCAACAATTTATCCTCATCCTCTTGCAGCGGAGAAGTAAAGGGATGATGCACTGCTACGTAACGTTTTTCATCCTCATCATACTCCAGCAAGGGGAAGTTAAGCACCCATAAAAATTCAAAGCTACCTTCGGGAATGAGTTTTAAACGCCGGCCGAATTCCAGACGCATCTGGCCCATAGCTGTCAAAGCGGTTTGTGGTTTATCGGCAATTAATAAAATTAAATCGCCGGTTTTAGCTTCAAACCTTTGGATAAGCCTATTCAATTCTTCCGGAACGAAAAACTTAGCGATGGGAGATTTGACTCCATCGGAAGTAAGGGCTAGATAAGCTAGGCCTTTGGCTCCATAAGTAACAGCCAGCGGTGATAGCTCATCGAGCTGACTCCGGGAATAGCCGGCGCACCCGGGTACATTAATGCCAATTACTTTTCCATTATTAGTAACCGTTTGGGCAAAGACCTTAAACCCGGAATCAACTACCAAGTCGGAGACGTCAACTAGTTCGAGGCCAAAACGGGTATCCGGTTTGTCCGATCCGAACCGGCTCATCGCTTCTTTGTATTCAAGCCGCGGGAATGGTCTGGCTAACTCAACTCCAATGGAATCTCTAAAGATTTTACGGATCATTTCTTCCATTAAATCCAAGAGCATCTGTTGATTAAGGAATGACATTTCGATATCAATCTGGGTAAATTCCGGCTGTCTGTCGGCGCGGAGGTCTTCATCCCGAAAGCAGCGAGCGATCTGGAAGTATTTGTCGAACCCTCCTACCATTAAGAGCTGTTTGAAAAGTTGCGGCGATTGTGGTAAAGCGTAAAACCGGCCCGGATTTACACGGCTGGGGACTAAAAAATCACGGGCTCCTTCCGGTGAACTCTTCATGAGAATCGGAGTTTCAATCTCTAAAAAGCCTTTTGAGTCTAAAAAGTCCCGTACAATTTTGGTGACCCGGTGGCGTAAGATAATATTCCTTTGCAACTCGGGGCGGCGCAAGTCGAGGTACCGATATTTAAAACGAACGGTTTCATCGGCGTCAAGATCTTCAGTTATGTAAATCGGAGGTGTTTTGGCTTCGTTCAAAATTTCCAAAACGGATGCCAATATTTCAACTTCCCCTGTAGGCATACTGGTATTAATCATTCCTTCCGGACGTCCCGACACTTTGCCTTTAACCGAGATTACATACTCGCTTCGTAAATTCACCGCCTGTTTAAAAGCTGTTGGTTCAAGCTCAGGATTAAAAACCACCTGGACAATACCGGAACGGTCCCTTAGGTCGACAAAGATTAAGCCGCCTAAATCGCGGCGCCTTTGGACCCAGCCGTTTAACACTATTTCCTTCCCAATGTCCTCGCGGCGTACTTCACCGCAGTAAGAGGTCCTAATTGAATACTCCATAAATTCTACCCCCCCAATACCAGCCAATCGCGTTAACCTAATAAATGATTCCCAAATCAGTTTTGAACCTTTAATTTAAAGATCAATACGCGGAAGGCATAACCCGCCCTCCGCGTATGCTCTCGCCATAATCCTAAATACTCTAAGTGATTACTTGCTTTGATTACGTCCTTCCAAATCTTGCTGATACTTCTGAAGCTCTTCCTCTTCGGCTTTTTTAATGTCAGCTAAAATTTTCTCTTCTTTCTCTACTGCGTCAGTCATCTTCCAGTCAGTGAAGACCGTTTTCAGCCGTTCATGGACTACATCATTATCCATATGCCCTTCGCCGTATTCAAGTAAGAGTTCTTTGGCCTTCTCCGGCTGTTTATTTTCTCGGTAAGCATTTCCTAAGGCAATTTGGAATTCCAGATCAGCCTTAATCTCCGCTGGAGCCTTATCCAAGATCTCAATCGCTTTTGAAGCTTGGTTTAGTTTAACATAAACCGTAGTGGCATTGACATAGGTGTCAACTTTATTTTTATAATATTTCTTATTAAGAGCTTTTTCATAGGCCTCAGCTGCTTCTTTCCACTTTTCATCCTTCATCAAACGGAAGGCGCGCAGTCCCGGATCGAGGATTTCCATATTCTCCTCGGCTTTTTTGAATACTCCCTCAAGCCATTGGCGATATTTGGGATCATACTCAGCCTTTTGATAAAGCAATTGATCCTCAATTTCACGGTACTTTTCTTTATACTCTTCCCCGGCCGGCATCTTTCTTGATTCCAATTTAATTACGTGATACCCGAACTGGGATTTAACCGGTTTGCTAATCTCACCCGGTTTTAACGCCAAAGAGGCGTCAACAAATTCTTTAACCATGCTGTTTTTAAAATAATCAATCGGCATCGAGCCAAGCGATCCGCCTTTATCTTTCGAACCGGGATCATCCGAATATTCTTTGGCTAACTTGGCAATATCACCGTTGTTAGCTAACTTTTGATATACTTCATTAGCGCGGGCTAAAGCCTGGGCATCGGAACGGATCTCCTTGTCCCCATCTTTAGTGCTTACTAAAACATGGCTAACGGCAATTTCCTCCACATAACCAAGAACTTCTTCTTTGGGAACAGTGATTTTTAACTCACGGGCTTTATTTTGAACAAATTTTTGATATTTCAATTCCTTAGTTAGAGTCTTTTGGAATTCTTTCTTATCGGTAAAGCCTTGTTGTTCCATGAAGCTTTTTAATTCTTCTTCAGTTGGAAAATATTTCTTAATGACTTTGTCAAGCTCGGCTTTGCTGACTTTGATTTTAGAACCGGCTTGCTCCATTTCCCTTTCAAAAGCAACGGTTTGGATGGCAGTGTTGATGGCTGCATCCCTCAGTTCAGCTTCACTGTATGCTTTTATCTGAGCGAACTGACTGGCTTGCTGGGAAACACGCATCAAATAATTGTTAAAATCAGCGTCTTTGACCTTCTTTCCATAAACCTTAAGGGAAGGCCCCTTATACCCGTATGATTCTTTTCCAAAGTTAGGAATCCCAATATAAAATACACCGATTAACATAGCCACAACCAGAACCAGAATTACCGGCGCCAAAAACTTATGCGCCATCCGACGAATCGACATAATTCCCATTAATATACCTCCCTTAAACTTTAAGAGCGAGTTTCATAATTTGATCCATCGTTGATAGTATCCGGTGTAATCTTCCACAATAAAATTATGAAAAACGCCTTCGCAAAAAAAAAAGTTTTTTACTTATCCCCATAAATACTGCAAAAACTGATATTCCCAAGTTACTTCTAATATTTTATCGAATGTCATTTCAAATGTCAACCAAGAAGTAACCGGGTTTGTTGGACTTTTTTTACTATTTCGGCTTCCAGTCGTTTGCCATAAGTAGCGGGGCATTTAGGATTTTGATGCCGGTAGACCTGGTGTTCCGGGCCGATGACCCATTTGGTGACTGCTCCTCCGCCTAAACCCAAGATTGTCTGGCGTTCCTCCATCATTTGAATATTATAGACACTTTCCTGTTTCGGTTTGGCAAAACCGACGTTTTCAAGGTCAGCCAGGATCAATCGTTGCCGGTAAAGATAATAGGGTTGATATTGGTCGTTTGCTAATAAACCAATGGCTCTTTCCATCCCTTCCGTTAAATCAAGCGACTGGCTCAATTCGAGTTCGGTAAAGTTTTTACGCCAGGTTGCCGCCCTTTTGGGCGCCAGGGTATGAATGGTAATGTTTTCCGGCTGCAAAGCCATGATTTTTTGTAAGGACTCCAAAAAAATACTACTGTTTTCTCCGGGCAGACCCAGGATCAGATCCATATTTAATAACAATTCCGGAAATTGCCGAACCATTGCTACTGCTTCGTAAATATCACTAATACTATGGCGTCTTCCGATCGCTTTTAAAGTTGATTCCTCCATTGTTTGAGGATTGATGCTGATCCGGTTCACTCCATTCCTGGACATTGCCAATAGTTTTCCTTTGGAGATCGTTTCTGGGCGGCCTGCTTCGACGGTATACTCTACCGTAGATGGAGTAAAGAAAGCTTGGGTCAATAAATCAAGCAGCCTGCTAAATGCTTCCTCTTCCAGACTGCTGGGTGTACCTCCGCCAAGATAAATCGACTCAACTTGCCAGCCATATTCAGCCCTAAGAGAGCTCATGGCTTCAATTTCCTGTTCCAACGCGGTTAAAAAGTTTTTTACCAAATGACGATGGGTCTCTAAGGATACGGCGGCGAAGGAGCAATAGCGGCAACGAGTCGGGCAAAAGGGAATTCCGATATAAACTCCAATTTTCGAGCTATCGGTGAAATATTTCTCCTGTAATGATCCTACTTCTAAAAGCAAGTCGGCTTTTCGCTGGGCCAAACCAAAGATTTGTAACAACTTGTCCCGGATTTCAGTATTGGTAAACCCTTTGTCTCTTAAATAGTGGTATATTTTTGTCGGACGGACCCCGCTCAAGATCCCCCAGGGAGGTTTTTTCCCAAAATGTTTCCCTGTCACATTGATGATCCCCAAACGGATCAATTCTTTGAGCCGTTGTTTCCGATCGGATTCGTTATAACGCCGATCTTGGATCTCTCTGTCATAATATTCCCATTCCTTTTCCGAACCGGATAAACCCGGGGCCCAAACCTTGACATGAAAATCCGGAGTATAACTCACCGCCAGTTCCAGATCAATATCAGTTGAAGATTGAACATCCGAAACTATTTCCGTATCATGATCAATAATCTTTAAAGCAGCTTCGATATTAGGAAGTTGCTTTTTATCTTTAATATTGATTAAATATTTCATTTAACAATCCATCCTGCCGGTCAATCCCTGTCACGTATTGAACGTTTAATGTTTTCTAAAGTTTAGGGGCATATAACTATTACGAATTGGCCATCGTTTAACAAACCACTAGTTCTGAAACTTTAAACCCGGAACGCAGAACTTGCCTCGTGCCTCATGCCTCACGCCTAATGCTCAGATCTCTTGCCTATCATTTAGCTAAAAACGGGTTCCACTGGGATTCATGTTCGATAGTGGTTGACTCGCCGTGTCCGGGAAGGACGATGGTCTCCGGGGGTAAAGTCATTAGCTTTTCCCGGATCGATTTCAACAGTTGTTCGTGATCTCCCCCAGGTAAATCGGTCCTCCCGATGCTTTCAAGGAATAGAGTATCGCCGGCAAATAACAATCCCGGAGTATATAAAGAAATACCGCCCTGAGTATGGCCGGGAGTTTCGATCACTTGCAACACTTCCGAATCCAATCTGATAAGATCGCCTTCTTTTAAGAGCTTGTCCGCATCAGGGCTAGTTATTTCTTTCCCAATAAAAACTGATAAATTGGCGGTCGGTTCCAAAAGCATCTCCCGGTCCCGTTCATGAATTAAAATTGGGGCTCCAAATTCGTTCCGGAGCGTACCATTGCCGGCAATATGATCGGCATGTCCGTGAGTATTAACAATCCATTTAAGAACCAACCCGTTCTGTTTGATAAAATCGATTACGTGGGGGACGGGGCCGCCAGGATCGATGACACCCGCTTCTTTTTCCGACCAAATGAGATAACAATTGGTCATGATATCTCCGACTATAAAAGAACGATACTCCAAAAATAACACTCCCAACCAATAATAGTGAAGATCACTCCTCCAAAGCCTGATTATTGTCGCCTTCAAGCAGCCTTTCCGCTTCTGTTTTTTGCTCTTTGGGCACAAAAATATGGATCCTGGCCAAGGGGCCTACGGTCAATCCAAACAATTCCCCAACCGCTTCCCGGTCCACCTTCACCGGGATTCCGGCGGCTTCAAGCAAACCTATAACCAGATAAGCTTCCTCCGGATCATAAAGTTCGGAAACGGAGACCCAATTA
>JBLNDC010000192.1:0-3450 GCA_050261255.1 Bacteroidota bacterium | reverse complement strand
GTTCGACCCAAAAACCCAAGTAAACATTTTTCCCAGTTAGAGGGAGTTGTCCTAAATACTTAAGAAAACCAATCGTACCTAACAGGTAGTTACTACCATGAAATTGATCGGTATTATAAGTTCCCAATCTAAAAGGGCCACCCAAACGATACTGCTGTAATAAGGGAGCCGCATCTCCAAATGAGGAGCCCCCTGAAATAAGCGTGAAAATCGCGTCCCGGGACTGAAAGGGATAGGTCCAGATGAATTGTGTTTCCATTTGAGTTAATGGTTCCGAAATTTCCGGCCCTTCCAAATATCTCTTAAGTTCAAGATTCCAATAGACGCCTTTGCTGTCAATCATTGCTCCGTCTGCGCTGGTGTAAGTCCATTTAAACCGGGCCAGATGGACTTCGCCATCAGTATCACCCGGCAGTTCTTCTCCCACACTAATCCGGGCCGACTGATGGGAAACCGCATATCCCAAACGGGCTTCGGATGATTTATTGATACTATAACCTAAATCCAGCCGCAAACCTTGGTCAGTGGCTTTATAATGGTTTAGTCTAAATCCATTCTGATATAGGTTGCTTTTTTCTTCTTTAAAAAGCACTGCCGGCGCGACAAACCATTTACTTTGCAATATTGGTTTATAGATCTCCCCCAAGTAGTGTAATTCGGTGCCAAATCCAAGATCGGTCCGTAATTCGGAGCCGGGTCCGACTATGTTGTGCCAAGTTATCCGGCAGCGGGCGTTAATATTGACATAATCAGCCTGATAACCATCGGCTTCAAGCAGAAAAACCGTATTCACAAATGGAGGGCCATAAGCTTTTTCAATGGCTGTTATCAATAAAATCGGATTACCGGCTTCATCTTTTTTCATTCCGTAGCGAAAACCTTCGTAAAGTCCGGAACCGATGATATCGTTTAAATCTTGCTCGAGTCGTTCGGTAATGACCGGCTGGTTAATATGTTTAATGAGTTTTTCCTTGATTATGGTTTTATTTTCATTAGAAGTCCCGACAATCTCAATTGCGGTGGGGTTCGGCACTGAACTTTTCCGTTTCTTTTGCCGTTCTAATAGATATTCCCGCCAAGCTGATTCATCTAAGGAATATAATGATAATTGCTCAGCTTGTTCAGCGGCAGCCCTATATCCGTTATCGACAAATTGATTGACAGCTGTCCAGTCGGTCATGGTAAGGCCCTCGGAAACCGGCGCAATTAAGATATGGGCCGACTTAGACGAACGTTTGGAATTATCGGAAGTTATTGTATTTAACGTGAATTTAAGTATTGCGTCCAACCCGTTAATATCATCTTTACTTTTGGAACTTGATAACATTACTCCAACCGTCAGGTCCGCTCCCATCTCCTTAACAACGTCAATGGGAAGGTTCTTCAAAATCCCTCCGTCGACTAATAAATTACCTTGGCTTTCTACAGGGGTAAATACTCCTGGGATAGCCATGGTTGCTCTCATCGCCTCCGCCAAGGTCCCATCCTTAAGAATAACTGCTTCGGAGCGCCGGATATCTACGGCTACACAACGAAAGGGAATGGGAAGTTCATCGAAGGACTGAATAGTCCAGTAAGGTAAGGTTATTCTACTAAGCAGGATTCCTATTTCGTGTACCGGAAGACCATCCGGAAGCTTGATCTCTTTTCCGCGCAGGCCGATATCGATTGCAACCGGATACTCTCTCCGATCTTCTTTACGCCTAAAGTTAAGCCAATCATAGGGCGGGTCCGGATCGAAAACTCGCTCCCAATTGATCCCGGTTACTAAATTGATAATCTCATCCGGAGTCATTCCCATCGCGTAACATCCGCCAACTAATCCTCCCATACTGGTACCGGAGATATAATCGACGGGAACCCGATGCTCTTCAAACCATTTAAGTACACCGATATGGGCAAAGCCCAATGCCCCACCGCCGCCAAGGGCCAGACCGATTTTAGGCCGGGTTTCTCCCGTTCCGGCTTGAATTGGGCTTGAGTTTGAAAATCCAATCAAAATCATGGCTATTAAATATATAAAAATCCCGCATCTCCATTTTTTACCATGCATTACTCAAACATCCTTTCTAAAGGACTTTGTCAGCCATTTTCAAATTTCTATTGCTAAATCATTCGTCCTTTTACATTAAATCCTTGAGCTAAATTGATTCCGGGCCCAAAATTATACCAACCTAAAGGTTTAGTATAATTATGCAATCAACAACTACTTCCTTTTTATGCAAAAAAACCATATAGCACAATAAGCTACATGGCATTTACTTATATCATCGAAATTAACTCCGTAATAACTTTATTCCCAAGGCTGTAACAGATTTTCCAGGCTCCAGCCTCCGGTAATCCGCATTAACCAACTGCTTAAGACGGTCAAACCGCCGGTGAACAGCAAGACCCCCATTAGGATTAATAAGGATCCGGAAGCCCATTGGAGGTATTTTAAATAGGGCTTGATCCGGTTTAAACCTGAGCTTATTTTCTGAAAACCGAGCGCCAATAAGAAGAAGGGCGTTCCCAATCCCAAAGAATATATTCCTAACAACAATATGGCTCCCCCTAGTTCGCTCTGATTCCCGGCCAGAGCCAAAATTGACCCCAAGATCGGCCCGACACACGGTGTCCATCCCAGAGCAAAAGCCAGCCCCGTCAGGAATGGGCCTAATGGTCCACCCGGGTTAGGTTGATCAACAATACGCCGTTCCCGGTATAAAAGGGGAATTTTCAGCCAACCGGCTTGATGCAAACCGAGGAGCACCACTACCAACCCGCTTAACTTGGTCAGCCAATTCCGGTTGGCCCGTAATAATTGGCCCAAAAAGGAACTGCCGATCCCTAAAGTGACAAAGACCATCGTAAAACCGAGGATGAATGCTAGAGTTCCCTTGATTACCCTGTCTTTGGAAAACTCCCCGGTTTGCAGGTTAGCGAGAGATATCCCGGATACAATCGCTAAATAACCCGGGGCCACCGGAAGAATACAAGGTGACAGAAACGAAAGGGCGCCGCCCACAAACGCCATCCAAATCATGATTGGTTCCATTTAAAGCTCCTGTCGGCTTTATTTCAATTCTTTGCTAACTTCCGGTAGATTGATTCTAATTGTGAAAGGCTAAGCGCGCCTTCGACCTTTTCCCGGATGACACCCGAACCATCAATAAAGAAAGTGGTGGGGATGGCATATATTTGGTAGGTTTGAGCCACCCTTCCGTCTAAATCTAGTAAAATCGGAAAATTCATTCCGGCGTTTTTAGCAAATTCTTTTACTTTTTTAGAATCTTCTTGAAGGTTGACTGCTACCAACGCTACTTTCTCTGCTTGATGCTTTTTTGCGAATTCAATAAATTCAGGAATTTCAGCCCGGCAAGGAGGACACCAGGTCGCCCAGAAATTTAAAATAGTCACCTTATTTTTGCCGATTACCGATTTTAGGTTTATGGTATTTCCTGCAATACT
>JBLNDC010000191.1:0-2670 GCA_050261255.1 Bacteroidota bacterium | reverse complement strand
CAAGAATCTCCGGAACTCTCCGGAGAATCAGATCTATTCTCCGGAGAATCTCCAAAATTCTTTGGAGAATTTAAGAGATTATCCGGAGTAAAAATAAGATTCGGAGCGCCTTACGGGACGCTCCGAATCTTTGGCGGCGGGTTTATAATCAACAACCCCTAGTGAACCAAGAATATTTTACATTTTAACCGAATGCTGAGCATCCAGGCATAAACTGTTCCATCATTACCTTGGTTCTCCAAATATTGATTAAGCTTAGATTAAAACTCATCACTGGGTTCAGTTCTTTTATTAGACTCTATTAACTTCTTCAACAACTTAATGAAACCTATGCCTACTAATCCCATAAGAATTAATACTACCACTAACCGTTATATCGGCATACTGATACGAAAAAAAATATTTAAAAATTTTGGATAGGTTGAAAGGAATTCTGAAATTAATAGCGAAATTTTTTATTAAAAGCGCTTTCATAAATTTAGGCTGATCTTTTGTAACAAATGAGTTAATAACGGAGGCTCGATTTTGACTATAACTATTAACGAGGTTGCTAATCTGGCAAGGGTTTCTCCATCTACTGTTTCAAGAGTGTTAAATAGGACCGGTCCTTTTTCACCAAAAGTAGAGAAAGCGGTTTTAGAAGCTGTCAAAATGCTTAATTACCAACCAAGCGCTGTAGCTAGGGGTTTAGCCAAGAGAAGGACCATGTCCATCGGGGTGATTGTTCCAGATATCCGTAACCCTTTTTATGCTCAAATCTGTTGGCGAGCTGAACAAATAGCAAAATCAAACGGTTATACAATCATAATTTGTAACATTGATAATGATCCTATGGGAGAAGATGCCTATTTACGTGTAATGAAAGACCGCCGTGTCGATGGAATTTTGTTGACCGGTTCAGTTAAGGATGCGACGAAGATTATCAATTTTAAGATTAAAGAGGAGATACCAGTAGTTTTACTTGATTTAGCGGTGGAAGGTTATGATATTCCTTATGTGGTGCTTAATAACTATAACGGCGCCAAATTGATGACGGATTATTTGGTTTCCCTGGGGCACGAACGAATAGTTTTCGCAACCTCCGACGCTACACCAGCAGAGCGAACACGTTTGGAGGGTTTTCTCCGGACTATGTTGGAAAAAGGACATTCAGTTAAAGAAGAGATGGTTGTAACATTATCGGAAACCAAATGGCGGCAAAAAGAATTCGGCAAACTTGAGGAATTACTATCCCGGCCTCTAGCCGGCCGACCCACTGCGGTTTTTTGCTCAAACGATTTAAAGGCTATTTTTATGTACGAACTAGCTCACCGATTAAAACTAAATATACCTCGCGATATAACCGTGGTAGGTTATGATGATATTGAAATTGTAAGGTGGCTTGGACCTCCCTTGACTACTGTTGCTCAACCGATAGATGCCATGACCATACAGGGGACGGAGATGCTTTTAGCCGAGATTAAGGGGGAATCCTTTAAAAAACGGATTGAAATGATGCCAGAACTGGTTATTCGTCGTTCAGCGCGTTCTCCGGCAGGATCCAAGTAACACGATAAATAATGCAGACTGGATTTTAAAATTAGAAAGGAAGGAGTGTGTCGAAAAAAGTGGAAGCGCTTCCAGTATTAGAAATGAGAAGTATTACTAAAAGATTTCCTGGAGTAGTAGCCCTTTCAGAAGTAAATCTGTCCGTGACACCTGGTCAAGTCCACGCTTTAATAGGCGAAAACGGAGCAGGGAAAAGTACTTTAATGAAAATTCTATCCGGTGCTTACCAAAAAGATGAAGGGCAAATCCTGATTGAGGGCAAGGAAGTCCACATCACAACTCCGGAACAGGCCATGGAATTAGGTATCGCTATCATCTATCAAGATCTGAATTTGGTTGGAGACCTTAGTGTAGCCGAAAACATTTTTTTAGGCCGGTTTCCTCTGTATAGAAAATCAGGTAGTATCAATTGGCGGAAACTGTATCAGGAAGCAGAAGAAGCTTTAAGTGACTTAAATGTACATTTGAATCCTCGTGTTGCCGTAGGCAACTTGACGGTTGGCGACCGTCAAATGGTTGCGATTGCAAAGGCCCTTTCGCTCAATCCCAAAATATTAATAATGGACGAACCGACTGCGGCTTTAAGTGATGCTGAAATAAAAGCACTTTTCTCGGTTGTCCGGCGTTTACAGGATAAAAGAGTCGGAATTGTTTTTATTAGCCATCATTTAGAGGAAGTGTTTGAGTTAGCCAGTAAAGCAACGGTTTTAAGAGATGGTCAGTATATTGGAACGGTTAATGTCAATGAAGTTGACCGTGATACCCTAATCCAAATGATGGTCGGGAGAAAAGTAAAGGCGTTATTCCCCAAAGAAGAAGTATCGATCGGCGAGCCTGTTTTGGAAGTCAACGGGTTGACCTGGGGCAAAAAACTGCATGATATCAGTTTTACGGTAAGACAGGGAGAAATCGTAGGATTAACAGGATTGGTCGGCGCAGGCCGCACTGAACTCGCCCAAGTAATTTTCGGTGACAAGAGGTGTGATAGCGGAAATATCTCCTTTTGCAATAAGAATGCGCATTTTCATTCACCGAAACAGGCTGTGACCAAAGGAATTGCTTTAATTCCGGAGGATCGTAGCGAGCAAGGACTTCATATTCGGATGAAAGTTCGGGAAAATA
>JBLNDC010000190.1:0-2733 GCA_050261255.1 Bacteroidota bacterium | reverse complement strand
GAGACCGATCTCTTCGGCGAGCAGGCCGTACTCTGCGGTGGCTGCACCGAGTTGATAAAGGCCGGTTTCGATACCCTGGTAGCAGCCGGCTACCAGCCTGAGATCGCCTATTTTGAGTGTTTACACGAGTTGAAGCTGATCGTCGATTTAATCTACGAGAACGGTTTCGCGGGAATGCGTTATTCCGTCAGCGACACTGCCGAGTATGGCGACCTGACGGTGGGCAAGCGGATCATTACTCAGGAGACCCGTAAGGAGATGCAACGGGTGCTGAGTGACATTCAATCAGGGCGTTTCGCCAAGGAATGGTTGCTGGAGAACAGGGTGGGACGGCCGGTATTTAATGCCCTGCGCCGTTCCGAAGCGGAACATCCCATCGAGACAGTGGGGAAGAAACTGCGGTCGATGATGCCGTGGATCAAAAAGTCCAGCAATGTGCTTCCGGAAAATTAAGTTCAAACCTATTATTAAAGTTAATCCCTCAGCTATGGGGGATTTTTTTTGTGGTATAGAAGTTGTGTATCTGGAATCTCTTGAGAGTTAATAACACTGCTTGCCTTTGACGGTGCGAATGATTTTTTGAAAGATCAGCCAATCCGGTAAGGTTTCCTCCCGGCGCGTTTAGGTTATGGTGCCGGAGCAAGGGTACCATAACCTAAATTGGATGTTTATGAGACAAAAACTAAACGGAGTAGTTAGATTCTGGTCAGAAAGTGTGACCAAACCCATTTTTCGTCAAGACGTCAAGTTAGTATGGATATTTCCGATAATTTTTATCCAATTAGTACTGGTTTTGGTATAATGAAAAATGCAGTATCTGCTGTTAGTTTAACAACCAAAAAATTAACCTGGTTGATGGTTCTGATTGTTGGCCAAGCTCCCGAAAGCGCTTAGTAAGTGGCTTTCAGGCCAGATGATTCAACTCTCGATTCATAATCCCGGAAGTTTCAGGAAGAATAGAGCTATGTTCTTAATTATGCTGCGCTTGTTTAAAGCTCAAACCCGAACAGCTTTTATAAGGGTGCTCGCTTACAAAGTAAGTGCTGGAAGCCCTGCCGGGGGGCTGGGGTGTCCCCGGTCTGACGTTTTTGATGCTTAATATCATTTGATAAGGAGTCTTGATGATGAACCCAAACGGAATGAATGCCGGATCTGCCGCAGGTCCGGCGGATAGCGGCGAATTTAGGGCCTCGGCCCGGGAACTGAACCACATCGGAAAGGCGGTGGCGGTGATCAGCGGTAAGGGCGGCGTCGGCAAGTCGCTGGTGACATCGCTCCTCGCCGTCACTCTGGCACGCCAGGGCGGCAAGGTGGGAATTCTGGACGCCGATATCACCGGTCCATCCATTCCTAAAATTTTTGGGGCCCAAGCCCAGGTCGATACCAGCGAGTTTGGGATCTTTCCGGCTAAATCCACCGGAGGGATCAAGATCATCTCCGTGAATTTGCTGCTCGCTGAGGATGACGCCCCGGTCATCTGGAGAGGGCCAATCCTCTCCGGAATGGTCAAACAGTTTTGGACCGACGTCATCTGGGGCGACCTCGACTACTTACTGCTCGACATGCCGCCGGGGACCGGCGATGTTCCCCTGACCGTTTTTCAAACGATTCCCCTCGATGGTGTTGTCATCGTCACCACGCCGCAGGATCTGGTCTCCCTCATCGTCAAGAAGGCCTATCATATGGCGGCCAAGATGAACATACCTATATTGGGGATTGTGGAAAACATGAGCTATCTGCTATGCCCCGATTGCGGGCGGCGGATCGAACCTTTCGGTCCCAGTCACGCTCCGGCTGTAGCCCGGGAACTTGGGGTCAAACTCCTGGGCCAACTGCCGATCAACCCCGAACTGGCCGATCTTTGCGACCGGGGAGAGATTGAAAAATTCGACAAGGAGTATCTGGCAGATGCGGCGCAGGAGATTGAGGGAAGTTTGAAAAAGTGAAAATAGAAAAGGTAAGTGAGAGAGAATAAGAGTAAACTTGATTTTGTTTTTTCACTTTCAACTTAAAAAAAGGCCTGAAAAGGTGGCCTTTTTTTATTTTTAGAGCAAGTAAGGGGGTTAGGTTGATCTGTCAGAGAAATGGCAGGAAAATGCTGGATAACATAGAATATTTAAAAGGTAATATCCGAAATACGCACATATTATAACCAATAAAACAAAATTTGAGATTCCGGGGAGGCGGTGGGGGGATTAATTCTTTTTCTTGTCAGAGTGGCTTCCGTGCTTGAAAATATCATTTTAAATGGAGGTAAGATATGAATTTACGAGTTAACCGCAAAGAAATTATTTATTTTGGATTAAAAGTTTGCTTCACATTCGTTGTTTTATTATTAATAATTTCTCTTTTTTCTCAACTTAGTAAGGCGCTGGCAGCCAGCTTAGTTGTTTTTGTTACCTATTTTATTATGATTGTATTGTTTATCGTTTTTCAGAAGATGTACTTGATTGCCCATCTTAAAGGTAATGGCATCGAAATATCCGAGGAACAGTTTCCTGAGATTTATGAAAAATATAAAGAAATGGGGCAGAAACTTTCAATCAAGAAACTGCCGAAATTATTCCTCATCCAACAAGGCGGTTTATTAAATGCTTTTGCAGTAAGATTTTCCGGCAATAATTATATTGCAATTTATTCTGATATATTTTCTTTAGCTTCTTCCGATATCGATTCTGTGATTTTTATCCTGGGCCATGAATTAGGACATGTAAAACGGGCGCATATGTCCAA
>JBLNDC010000189.1:0-8765 GCA_050261255.1 Bacteroidota bacterium | reverse complement strand
CTCAGGGTTTATTTGAAAAAAAAGGTTTTGAGCAAACCACGGTTGATGAGATAGCAGCAGTGGCTGAGCTTGGAAAAGGCACTATTTATTCTTATTTTAAAAGTAAAGAAGAAATCTATATTGCTATCTTGGAAAAGAGACTTGATTTTCTTGAGAAAAAAATGAGAGAGGCCGTGGCAAACCCTGAATCGGCAACAGATGCATTATATAGCTTGTATGACGCCTTTATCGAATACCACCGCGAGCGGAAAGGATTCATCGATACTTTATTTGTACAAGTCGATGAACAAATTTTGTATCGTTTGGGTGGAGTGGTTGGCGGGTTAAAGAGCAAAGCATCGGTGTGGATGGAAATCGTAGGGAGCATGATTCAATGGGGGATTGAGCGAGGCGAGTTTTGCCCGATCGATGTCGAAAAAATATCAAAAACCATTGTCGGGATGATCTTGGGATTGATAGTTCAGTTTGAAATGGGACAAATCAATGAAGACTTGGCCGGTTATAGAGATGCGGTTTTTAGACTAATCTTCGACGGTATAAAAGAAGAAGTTCAATAATTTAACTTATATTTTTTTGAATATATTGACTGACAGTCAGTTATGGAACGTTAGTCGGAAAAGGGGATTAAGAGATGAAAAAAATGAGAACAGGCGTTAGTCTCATATTGATTAGTCTTTTATTTATAGAGCCGGTTAGCCCGTGCTTAGCAGCGGAAACGCAGGCTCTTTTAACAGTGGATCAGGCCATCGAAATGGCTTATCAAAATAGCCTGCTGCGCAAATTGGCCTTAGGTGAGGTCAGGATCGCTCATGATAAAAAAGCGCAGGCCGCTTCAGGTTACTTACCTAAAGTTACCTTGAACGGAGGAGCTAGCCGTTTTAACGAGGTACCAACCAGTGTGGAATTGGGTACTAAGTTGGCCCAACTCAATAACGCCCTGGATCAATTGGCTGATTTTTGGAAGGCTACCAACCCGGGAAATCCGGTTTATCAAAGTTTTGCCAATGGTTTATCCCAAGCTGAAATGCCGGATGATAGTCTCTTATATTATGGTTTGAAACTCACCATCGAGCAGCCGTTATATACCGGTAACAAATTAACCGCCCTCAACAGACAGGCCGAGGCCAACAAAGATATGACCGAGGCTAATTTGGAGGCAGCCGATCAAAACCTGGTTTTTGAAGTAAAAAAGGGTTATTATACGGTTTTACAAACCCAACGAATAGTCGAGACTTTAAGGGATGCCGTTCGCAGCATGGAAGCGCATGTTAAGGAAGCCGACAGTTATTACAAAGCGGGTATGGTCCCGAAGTTGGATGTGATGCGCGCCGAAGTCAAACTGGCTGATTTGCAACAAAAGCTGGTAATGGCTGAAAATGGTTATTCTTTGGCTAAAACCGCTTTGAACTTTGTGATCGGAGTTGATCTGGGAATAAATTATCAACTGGTAGACGATTTAAAAAGTCAACCTTTGGATAAGGATTTACTCACTTGCCAGCTGGAGGCAATCGCTAACCGGCCGGAGCTTCAGTCAATCAAAGAAAAAGTGAAAATGGCCAAAGCAGGAATTGAGATAGCCAAAAGCGGGCGGAAACCGGTGGTGGCTTTACGGTTGGAGGGTGACAATACCAAGCCTTATTCTTCAACGCCCTCCGGATCCATCAGTTTAGTAACCAGCATGAAGCTTTACGACGGTGGGATGGTTGCAAACCAAATAGCGGAAGCGGAAGATACTCTTCAACAGGCTTTGATCGGCCAGGATTTATTGGAACGCAAGATCCGGCTCGAGGTTGAGCAGGCTTATCATAATTTAGTCGCTGCACTGCGAATGATTGAGGTGGCCCAAAAAGTCCTCACCCAAGCGGAGGAGACCGTTAAAATGGCTGATATCAGCTATCAAGCGGGTCTAAGCACTTCCTTGGAACGGCTCGACGCCGAAGCCGGCTTAACTCAAGCCAAATCCAACTACGCGCAAGCGTTAAGTTTTTATAATATCGCTATGGCACAACTAGATAAAGCTATCGGAACTAAAGCTAAAGGAGGAATCGTAAAATGAAAACAGCCGGTAAATGGCTGGGGTTTTTTCTATTAATTCTGGCGGCGGTTATCGTTTTATTACTATACATAAGTAATTCCCAGGTGACGGATCTTCAACTGTCCGAACTAACCGGAAGTATTGAGGCTGAGGAAACTGATGTCAATGTGAAAATCCCCGGCCGGGTCAAGCAAATGGAAGTGGAGGAAGGCGATGAGGTTAGCTCCGGTCAGACTATCGCCGTTATGGAGGCTGAGAATATCGAGGCCAAGGCGATGTTGGCCAAAGCGGCGGTAGAAGCGGCCACTGCTCAATATCAAAAGGCGAAGAACGGCGCCAGACCACAACAGCGAGAGCAAGCCCGCAATCTGATGGACCAGGCCAAAGCCGGTTATGATCTGGCGCAGTCGACGTATAACCGGCTGGAGAGGTTATATAAAGAAGGGGTTTTAGCCGAACAGAAGTTGGATGTGGCTCGGACCGAACTGGAGATAGCCGAGAAGCGCTATCTGGCGGCAAAAGAGCAATATGAAATGGTGGAGGAAGGGGCCCAAAGAGAGGACCTGGAGGCTGCCGCCGCTTTGGTAAAACAGGCTGAAGCTGCTTATGCCGAGGTTCAATCCTATCTGAAAGATTCAACCGTTACAGCGCCGTTGGCCGGGACCATCACCATGAAAGCGGCGGACCAAGGCGAGCTGGTCTCGACCGGAATGCCCCTGGTTACCATCTGCAATTTGAAGAATGTTTGGGTAATGGTTAAGGTTAGGGAAACCGCGATCAACCAATTTAAAATAGGCCAGGTTGTTAAAGTGAGGGTTATTGGGGTCCCCAACCGGATTTACCAAGGAAAGGTCACTTATATTGCACCCAAACCCAGTTTTGCCACGGAACGGGCTTATCAGGAAAAGGGGGAGAAGGACCTAGTAGCCTTCTCAGTCAAGATCAAATTGGATAATTCGGATTTATTGCTAAGGCCGGGCATGACTGCAGCAGTTAATCTGAATGATCGTATTTAACCGATACATCTGAATGGGAAGCAGGGATTGATTTGAAGGCGCTTTTAAAAATAGAAAAGCTCGGGTTCTGCGATTTAAGACAGGGAAGTTGGGTATTACAAGGAGTAGACTTAATAATTAATCCCGGGGAGATTAGGGTCATATATGGAGGCGTCGGATCGGGCAAAACAACGCTGGTCGAATTGATCAGCGGCTTTAAACAACCCACCCGAGGCCGGATCGAAAGAACCGAAGCATATGCGGTAGTGGCCCAAGAATTTGATTTATATCCGGATCTTACTGTGGCTGAGAACCTTGATTTCTTATCGCTGATCAATCACTCAAAGGTGAAAGGGAGGCAATTTTTACTGTCGCGATACGGGTTGGACGGTTGGGAGCGGACTAGGGCAATCCAATTGCCTGGGGCTTTGAAGAAAATGCTCCAACTGGCGGCAGCCGGCAGACAGGAGTTTGAATTGCTGGTTATGGATGAGCCTACTGTTGGCCTGGACCTGGATTTGAGGCGTAAATTTAGCGAGGCCGTCAAGGAACTGAAAGGATTGGGAAAAGGTATTCTGATACTAACTGCCAATGAGGCAGATTTGGCATTGGGGGAGCAGGTTTTGGAATTAAAGAACGGAACTTTATCCGAGAATAGTCTGGCTCCTTCGCTCTCCGACGATTCGCTGCTGGAAACTGGAGGTTCAGACAATGAAAGATAAATCAGCTGTCTTCAGCATAATGCAAAAAGAGTTCACTCATATTTTTCGGGATAAAATTTTATTGATGATTGCTTTGGTGGCTCCTTTCGCTTTAATGTTCCTCTGTGGTTTTTTATACATCGAAGGGAAAGTGACGGCGCTCCCGGCGATCGTTTTTGACCAGGATCAGTCGGAAATGAGCCGGATGATAATCAGGTCCTTCGCGGATTCGGAACGTTTTCAAATCAAAACCATGGCCGGGAGTTATGCCGAGGTGGAAAAAGCGCTCCAAAGAGAAGCCGCTTACCTGGCAGTGGTCATTCCGCCGGATCTCAAGCAAAAGGTCAAGAGCGGTCGCGGGGCTGAAATTGGTTTGATCATGAATGCCGGTAATCTGGTAATCATGAACACCGCTGCCAATGCTGCCAATCAAATCATTCAAACACTCTCAGCGGGTATCACCATGCGGGTGATGCAGGCTAACGGCATCTCAAAAGTCCAAGCTTACCAGGGGGTTACCGCATTGAGTTTTAGGACCCGCAATTGGTATAACCCCACCACCAGTTACTTGGTCTTCATGTTACTGGGGTTGATCGGGACCATAATTCAACAGGTTACTTTCTTGGGCGTGGCCTTGGCTTTCGTTCGTGAGAAAGAGCAGCGAACCTGGGGTCGGTTGATCATTTCCCGGCTATCATGGACTGAAGTCATGGGAGGTAAACTTCTGGTTTACCTGATAATCTATACTTTTGATATTTTAGCATCCTTCGCATTGGCCATTGGTTTTTTCGGGTTGCCGATGCGGGGTAGCGCCTGGTTGTTGATTTTGACCAGTTTTTTGTTTATCTTGGTTTTATTGGCATTGGGAATGGCCATTTCCATTCTGGTCGCTTCGGCTGCACAGGCAATTGAAATATCGATGTTGATTGCGGTACCGTCATTTTTAATATCCGGTTATACTTGGCCTTATTTGAGTATGCCTGCTCCGATTCAGTTTCTGTCCCGAATTTTGCCATTGAGCCATTACTTGGAGGCAGTTAAAGCCATAGTTTACATGGACGCCGGTTGGGAGGTTGTCTGGCCTAAACTGGCAGTTCTGGCCTTGTTCGCAATAATCTTTTTACCATTGACGGCGGTGGCCTTAAACCGCAGACTGACCCTTAAGAAATTCAAATATAGTTTTTAATCATTTTATTACAAGATATATAATTCTTGGTGGCAGGATTTGCCTTAGCTCCCCCGAATCCCTATAAGGTTAGGGGGTTTTTTCTTGCCTAAGTATACCGTTGTTCCAGGCGAATTAAGCGGACACCAGGCCATTATTTCCAGGATCAAAACCACCCTTGGAAATCATGACTTTGCTACCATTTTTATCTTTCCCACCCTTAGCCTGTTAAAAGAGATCCGGCAAGAGTTGTTGGATGATGCGGCTCTCAATGGCGTCGGCGGGGTCAGGCTACTGCTCTTTGAAGGTTTTATTGAGGAGTTGGTTCGCCGTTTCGGTCTTGAGGGGCGGCGGCCATCCGCCGTCGAACAAGAGTTGCTAATCACGGAGGCTTTTTTCAACTTAAATCAAGCCGGAAAATTAGGCTACTTGAATCAGGCCCCTTTTTCCCCCAGTTACCGCCGGGCGATGCTGGAAGGAATCCGCGAGTGGAAACGGGCCGGCTTGACGCCGGAGATATTCAAGGAATGGGCCCGGGGACAAAATGCCAAGGAAGAGCAATTGGCCCTGGTTTACGAAGCATATCAACGTCTCTTGCTTGAACGGGGATTGGTCGAAGAAGATCTGATCCTAAACCGTCTCGAACAATTACGCGGCGCCGCCGGAGAGATGCCTGAGACAACACCGGTGGTCATGTATGGATTTACGGATTTGACTCCCTTGCAAACCGATTATCTTAAGCTACTTGAGTTATGGTTTGATGTTGAATTTATCATCGATCCCACCGCCGCACCGGAACTTCAAAAAATGGTTTCCCGGCATTTTCCGGTTAAGTTTCCCAAGCCTACTGCGGTTAGCTGCCGGGATGCCTTGACGGAGTTACAGGCTAATTTTTGGACCGGGAAGCCGGCCCGGATCGAACTTAAACCGGATGACTTTTCCCTTCAAATAATTCAGGCGGCCGGCCCGACCCGGGAAATAACCGGTATCGCCAGAGAGATCGTTAAGTTGAAAGCAACTAACCCTGATTTTCAGGGAAATGATTTTTTAATCCTGACTCCTGGTCCCCAGGAATTTATCAAAATAGCCGGGCCGATCTTTGCCCAATACGGACTGGAGATTGGCGGAGGCCAAACCAGGTCAGCCCGGGAGTTTCCGGCTGTCAGCGCTTTTTATGAAGGCTTGACCGCTTGCGACAATGATTGGCAGTGGCCGGAGCTGGAATTGTTAATCCGCCATTTTTACGCTGCTTCCGGTCCGGTTGGCGGAGACCAGCTGCTGCTGTGGATCGGGAAATGTTATGGAGCGGTATCCAGCCGGCGGCGCTGGCTGGATTTGACTGGAGAGCAACGATTTAACCAATCCGCGACTGAAGCCGGGTTTGATTTGAAACCCCTCAAACTGATGGTTGAGTGGCTAACAAAAATCCCGAACCAAGCCCGGCTGGACGATTACTTAAAATTAGCCGGGGAATGGTTTGAAACCCAACTCCGGTTTGAACCGGAGTCACTCCCCGCAGATCCGTCCTTGTTGGCTTTGGAGATTGACAATTATCAAGCGGCCCAGGAGAGTATGGAGCTATTGCAAGAAATTGGCCGGATGGCAAAAGGCTTGAATTGTTTTCAAACTCCGATGACTGTCAGGGAGTTTCAACAATTTATGAGTTATTACTGGGAGGCGACTGCGGAAGTTTCCGGCGCTAAACCGCAATCCATCAGAGTGCTGCCGCCGCGAGAAGCTCGTGGTTTGAGGGCGCGGGTGGTTTTTATCGCCGGACTGGAACAAGGGACCTTTCCCAGGGTCTACGTGAATGACTGGAAGTTGGCTCCCGCCGCCCGAAGAGATTTGAGAACCATCGGGATTGAGCTGGAAACCGGAGAACAATATCAGATACAAGAAGCATTAGCATTTTACTGGTCCCTTCAAACCGCCAAGGAGCGTTTATATATGGTCTATCTTGACCAGGACGGCGGAGGACAACCCCTGAACCGTTCGATGTTCCTCGATGAAGTTCTACAGTGGGTCCCAGAGTTGGAAGAGCGGATCATCCGGTTCAGTCTAGCGCCCCAGGTCTATAATTCATTGGCTGATTGCCTTGGGGAGCACGAGCGGAAAGCTTGGTTGGTCACTACCTTATTGCTTCCGGAAGAACAAATCGGCCCGGAGCAACTGGGGGAAGCTCAAACATTACTGAATAATGCTGAATACCACGGTTTAGCCTTAAGGTTACAAGAGAGACGCAACCGCGGAGTCAAGGTAAACCTAAGTCAGAATAAAGCAGCCTATCAGCTGTTAAACGCCAGGTTTGGCCCGGAGCATTGTTTCTCGATTACCGCGATTGAAGACTACCGTTCCTGTCCATACCGTTTTTTCCTGAAACACCTGTTAAAGGTGAAGCCGGTTTCAAAACCGACTTTGCTTCCGGAATTGTTGGATCTCGGCAATTTGTACCATGGGATCCTCAGTGAATTTGAAAAGCGGTTCCGTGGCCGGTCGCTGCGAAAAGATGAATCCGAGATTTACCAGGAGACTATCGCTGCCTGTTTGAAAGAACAATACCAGGAATGGCGCAAATGGTCCGGGAACGAAACGGTAGATCTGATTTTAGCTTTGCACAAAGAAGAGATCCTCAAAACGCTAAGCCGCTGGTTGGAATCGGAAATAGCCTGGACTGAGGCGACGGCAGGCAGGTTTCAAATGCAAAAGTTCGAATGGAGTTTCGGAATCGATGACGCTAATCCCGGCTCCCGGGGTTTGACCGAGCCGTATCATTTGGAAGACGGCCAAGTCGTGATCAAGATTTGGGGAAGGATCGACCGGGTGGATATGGATAGTGAGGGGAATTTTTGCGTCTATGATTATAAATTAGGCAAAGGCCCGACTGCTAAGGATCTACTGGAAATGAACAACCTGCAGATCCCGGTCTATCTTTTGGCATTGGAACAACTGGCTTTCGGGACGGGACATGCCGTGGGCGGGAGTTATTTGGGGCTACGGGAACCCTCCCGCGATAATGGCGGTATTTGGCGGCAGGAAAAGATTGGCCCGGCTTTGAAGGGCAAAGGTTTGCTCGATCCAACCGGATGGGATGCCTATCTGGAGTCTGTCAAGTCGGAACTGGTGGCTGCGGTCTCCGGCATTCGCAGCGGCAGATTCAACCTGACCAGTGATGACTGCCCCGAATATTGCGAATATCAAAGTTGTTGCCGGCGGTTGGAGAGGGAGGTTGAAGCCGATGGCGCATCCGCTTAATCCGCAACAAGCCGCAGCGGTAAATTTGTTTGATACTGATTTGGTGGTGACCGCCGGGGCTGGCACCGGTAAAACCAGCGTTTTGACGAGTAAATACCTGAAGCTGCTGGAAGAACGCCGGGCTGAAGTCGGTGAGATTGTAGCGATCACTTTTACCAACAAGGCTGCCGCCGAAATGCGGGACCGGATCCGGGCTGCTGTCCGGGAAAAGCTCAAAGTTGACAACGATTCGGAAGAAGGTAATTACTGGCAGAGTCAACTGGTGAAATTGGAAAGCGCCAGAATCAGCACATTTCATAGTCTTTGCCTGGGATTGCTCAGAGAACACCCGTTGGAAGCAGGAATCCCGCCAATCGGCGGCATCTTGGGCGACGGTGAAGAAGGAATTTACCTCAATCAAGCGATTGTTACGGTTCTGACCCGTGAATTTCACCGGGAGAGCGACTATCGCCCGCTTTTAGTGCGTTTACTTCAGGACTATGGCTGGGAGCGGCTCTTGAACGATCTGGCCGGCCTTTACCGTTCCATCAGGGAGAGCGGGCTCCCTTTCGCCAAAGTACAGGAATTAACCGCTACCCGGCTCAGCCAACCGCCATTATATAACCTGACAGGCCTTC
>JBLNDC010000188.1:0-2911 GCA_050261255.1 Bacteroidota bacterium | reverse complement strand
TAGGTTTCGGGGAAGAAGAACTGTCCACCGCAGCCCGTGGATTAGAAAGGTTGGAAAACGCGAAATTTAGTTGGGAGCATTTATTAAAAGCGGAATCAGTTACGGAAGACGGTTCTCAAATTGAGTCAGAAAGGATTCGCAAAGCAATTTGCCAAGCCAAAGAAGATTTCATCTCCGGAATGGAAGATGATTTTAATACTCCTCAAGCATTAGCCGGTTTATATGATCTGGTCCGCGAGATTAACCGCTGGAGCCAAGAACGGGAATTCCAATTAACCGACTCCGCTAAAGATTTATTGAAGGAAGCATTGAATTGCTTAACAACTTTAGGAGGAGAAGTTTTAGGATTATTTGAAGAAGCTCAGAATGAAAAAGAAGTTGCTGACGAAGAAATCGAAAACTTGATTGCGAGTCGCGCCGAGGCCAAAAAGAATAAGAACTGGGTTTTAGCCGATCAAATTAGGGATGAATTGAAGAATAAAGGAATTATCATTGAAGATACTCCTCAAGGAGTTCGGTGGCGAAGGGAGTAATAAGAAAGTCGGGGATTAAGGGATATAATTATACAGAAGACAGAAGAAAGAAGACATTGGTTATTAAAGGTATTTCACGGCTTAATTTTAGCAACTAAATTATCAGAATAACCCACATAATACCCCGAACTTTAACTAAGAGTTTGATCGGGATCTATTTGGGAGAATTTTGATTGGGATTAAGAGGAGGTTTCCGGACTATCGGTTCTTCATCCTCGGAGCGGAGTATTTCCCGGAGGACATCGGCAATTACTTTAGGATCTATTTTTTTAAGGGACTCTACAATTTGGCCATGCCTTTTTTCATCCATGATATTCACCTCGGCATAAAAAATAGAAACTTCCTTGTTTTGAGCCAATATAAGCTGTATTATTAAAAGGCTACATTTATATTATCGGGTTTCATCCGAGAAAAAATAGTATTTTTTTAATCAGGAATAGTCGAAGCGAGATCAATGGAAGGATGCATAATGACGGATTCGTACTTTTTTAACTTACCGAAAACAAATCCCGATCAATTGTCGCCTTCAGTTTGGGCTTATGTTGGCGATGCGGTTTATGAATTGTTCATCCGCCACCATCTGCTTACCGGTGGACCGGATAAAACTAAAAACTTGCACCATAAAGCGGTATCGAAAGTGCGGGCTTCCTTTCAGGCGGAATTGGTAAACAAAATACAATCCTTTTTAAAAGAGTCTGAACTGGAAATCATAAAACGGGGGCGAAATGTAAAAAGCAGTCACGTCCCAAACGGGAGCGACCCAATAACCTATCGCTATAGCACGGCATTTGAAGCTTTAATCGGGTACTTATATTTAAAGGAAGAATATTCAAGGTTGATGGAGATTTTACAAAAAACATTGGAGTTGGGAGAGAGCGGTCGGGAATCGGGGGAGAGGAGCCAACAATGAAAGCTGGGCACTTGAGCCAAAAGCAGTAATTAGGAGTAACTCCCAAACCATTTGCCTGAGACCTACTGACTCCCGGCTCCTGGATTCCAGCTTCTATAGACCCAAAACAGTTAAGGAGAGTTAGAATGTCAGAACAGATCGAAGGACGCAACCCTGTGTTGGAAGCAATCCGGGCCGGACACCATCTAAACAAGATTTACATATTGAAAACGGAAACATCCGGACCAATCCGTACTATTATAAATGCCGCCCAAGAGAAAGGCATTCCCGTTAATCCGGTTGATTCCCAAGCATTGGATCGGATGGCTGTGACCAGAAATCATCAAGGAGTAATCGCTGTTGCTGCTGAATGGAAGTATGCCACTGTTGATGAGATCCTCAAGAATGGGACAGTCAAAAATGAGCCGGCTTTTATAATCCTGCTTGACGGGGTGGAAGATCCTCAAAATTTGGGGTCGATCATTCGCACCGCTGAAGCCGCTGGAGTACATGGGATAATTATTCCGGAGCGGCGCGCTGTTGGATTGACGGCGGCTGTTAGCCGCGCTTCGGCAGGAGCCGTTGAATACTTGCCAGTAGCGCGTGTGACGAATTTAACTAAAACAATCCGTGAATTAAAAAAGGCAGGATTGTGGTTTACCGGAGTTGAGATGGATGGAAAGATCGAACTGGATCAGGCTGATTTGAGCGGTTCCATTGGTTTGGTGCTAGGCGGCGAAGGGCGGGGAATTTCCAGGTTAGTGGCTGAAGAATGCGACCAAATTGTTAGGCTTCCCATGTGGGGTAAAGTAAATTCCTTAAATGTCTCGGTAGCGTCCGGGATTGCTCTTTACGAGGTCAGAAGAAGACGCGGTTCGTCAAATTTAAAATAATTCAAGTTCACCATCTGGTCAATCTGGAGATAACTACCGGCAACCAGTTCCCGTTGAACCCTTGATTTACAATATTATAAATGATACAATTCAAAAAGTTCAGCCACATTGATATTGATATTAATATTGATACTTTCCTAAATTTTCTGGTATCATGCAATTATTATTGAATGAAACGTATAAAACGTATAAATATTATATATCATCAAGGTTCTCATTGAAATTGCATTTTGAAACAGACATCTATTATGACAAACAAGTTTTTCTAAATGTAGCTGTATCTTTTATGCGTTTAGGTTTGCTATTTTCCATTCCCTTGACGTTCAAAATGCAGCATTGTATAATATGATTATCTGAATTTAATTTTCAGTTAATTTAATAATGCCAGACCAAATGTTGTTAGCTAGAATTATCTAATTTTAGCTATTGCATTGCTTTTTTGCAATGGATTTTACTATTATTTGAAATTGATGAAGATAAACCTTGCAATTTCAAATAAAGCGGAGGCGAATGTAACTTGGGAGCTAAGCCACAAAGAGAAATAGTCGAGATCTATGATGAAATGTTGGATGAATCCATCGTTGAGGCTGCCCGGG
>JBLNDC010000187.1:0-4650 GCA_050261255.1 Bacteroidota bacterium | reverse complement strand
AAATGGATGGCAGGATTTCCATTTTCCAATGGCGAACCAATATTTTTATTGTGTTTAGCCCATAAAAAAATTGAAGGAGTGAACCAACTTGCTGACACAAGCGCAGATTGAAGAATTAAATGAAAGAGCCAGAAACATGCGAGGCCATATTCTCAAAATGTTGGCTGCCGCTAAATCCGGACACCCCGGCGGCTCGCTTTCGGCTGTAGACCTATTAGCTTATCTTTATTTTCACAAAATGAAAATTGACCCTAAAAATCCCAAGCTGTCGGATCGCGATCGGTTTATTTTAAGTAAAGGGCATGCCGGCCCGGTTTTGTATTCCGCTTTAGCGGAGCGAGGTTATTTCGATAAAGATTTAATCTGCACTTTGCGGCAGTTTAATAGCATACTACAAGGACATCCCGATATGAAAAAAACTCCGGGTGTGGAAATATCCAGTGGTTCATTGGGGCAAGGGCTTTCGGTAGGTAATGGAATCGCAATTGCCGGTAAACTGGATCAAAAGCCATACCGGGTTTATGTTTTAATCGGCGATGGCGAAAGCGAAGAAGGCCAGATTTGGGAAGCAGCTATGACTTCCGTCCATTATAAATTAGACAACTTAACCGCGTTCTTGGATTATAATCATCTTCAGATTGACGGAAAGATCGAGGATGTAAAGTCGTTTTCCGATCCGGCGGCCCGCTTTGGAGCTTTCGGTTGGCATGTTATTGAAGTCGATGGCCATAGTTTCATCGAGCTCGACAAAGCCGTCACTGAGGCTGAGAATACTAAAGGAAAACCAACTATGGTAGTGATGCACACCATCAAAGGCAAGGGCATCTCTTTTATGGAGAATCAACCTGGTTGGCACGGTAAAGCTCCGTCAGCCGAAGAAGCGGAACAAGCTTTAAAAGAGCTTGGACTATAATATTCAATTGACAATTGAATACTGATAATTAACGATTTGAAAAAGACTCGATATTTTCTTGATTTTGATCTTTGTAAAAGAGAGGGGTTTGTTGATCAATGGGAGACCGAGTTGCAACACGCGACGCATATGGAAAAGCCCTGGTTAAATTGGGCGAAATTAATCCAAATATCGTGGTTTTAGACGCTGATCTATCGAAATCGACTAAAACAGATAGTTTTTCAAAAAAATTTCCGGAACGGTTTTTTCAGATGGGAATTGCCGAAGCGGATATGATGTCGACCGCCGGCGGTTTAGCGACAGCTGGGAAGATTCCCTTTGCCAGTTCGTTTGCGATTTTTGCCACCGGAAGGGCTTATGATCAGGTCCGGAATACCATCGGCTATGCCGGATTAAATGTCAAAATTGCCGCTACTCATGCCGGGGTTACGGTCGGGGCGGACGGCGGTTCGCACCAGTCCTTGGAAGATATCGCTTTAATGAGGGCAATTCCCGGAATGACTGTTTTAAACCCAGCGGACGCGACTGAAACGGAAAAATTGATTTTTGCCGCAGCCGAATTTAAAGGTCCGGTATATATCCGTTTGGGAAGGGAGCCGATGCCGACGGTTTTTGGTGAAGACTATAAACCAGAGATCGGTAAAGCGGTTCGACTTAGAGAAGGCAAGGCGGCGACGATTATCGCCACCGGAATCATGGTGGAGAGGGCTTTACTAGCCGCCGATATACTTGGCCAAAAAGGAACTACGGTTAGAGTAATCAATATCCATACCATTAAACCGATCGATAGCGCTGAAATCATCAAAGCGGCATGGGAAACCGGAGCCATCGTCACCGCTGAGGAGCATTCCATAATCGGTGGTTTGGCGAGCGCCGTCTCTGAAGTAGTGGTCCAAAATCGTCCGGTTCCCATGGAATTCATCGGAGTGAAAGACCGTTTCGGCCAATCGGGCACTCCGGCCCAATTAATGGAAGAATACGGCCTCAATCCGGAACATATTGTGGCTGCAGTCGAAAAAGCCATCGGCAGAAAAGATTCATAGTGAGGAGCGAGTACGGATGGGAATTAAAAAAATTGCTTTTATGACCGGCGGCGGGGATTGCGCCGGTATTAACTCTTTTATCGCCGCGGCGGTGCGGCAGGGTATTACCAAGTATGGGGCTGAATTTGTGGGCATCCGAAAAGCTTTTGAAGGCGCTTGCTCGGATCGGATCCAAGACCACTTAGTTCCATTATCGCTCGAAGCAGTTAACGGTTTAGAGATAAAACCCAGCACGATCCTGGAATCCTCCCGATTCAACCCGTTTTCTTCAGAAAATACCACTAAAGGATTTCCTAATAAGCTGATTGAAAACCTTAAAAAGATAGGTGTTGATGCGGTTTTAGCCACCGGGGGTAATGATACTATCAAATCGGGAATGGGACTTTCTAACCTGAATTTCCCAGTAATCGCCGCGCCGAAGAGTATCGATAACGATGTTTCCGGGACTGACACCATGTTGGG
Source organism: Bacteroidota bacterium (assembly GCA_050261255.1). Classification (GTDB taxonomy): domain Bacteria; phylum Bacillota; class UBA4882; order UBA8346; family UBA8346; genus JAAYHS01. Next base: position 2,232 of record JBLNDC010000187.1, on the reverse strand, counting down.
TTATAAGACAGCTATCTCCTTTGGCGCAACAGCCGTGCGTAGTACGGCCGAATCAGCCAAGACCCACCGCCGGATTTCAATAGTGGAAATTATGGGGCGTGAAGCGGGTTGGCTTACCATGGAGATCGGTATCGCAGCCGGGGCTGATCTAATCTTAATTCCCGAAAAACAAGTCTCACTGTCTAAATTATGTGAACGGATCGCAGCAATCAACCAAAAACAAAAATACGTCAATATAGTTGTTGCCGAAGGATTTAAAATCAAAGCCGATGATCCGGTTTTGATCAAGGCCAAAGCGGAAAGCCCGGCGGTCAAAGCTTTGGTAGAAGAGGATCTGGGAATTGACTCCCATGGCAATCCTAAACTTGGAGGTATCGGCCAAATTTTACGCCGGATCATCAAAGTCCAATTAGGGTTGAAAAAATTAGAAGATGTCCGAGCTACCGATTTGGGTTTCACCTTGCGCGGTTTACCGCCGGTTGCTGATGATGTTGTTTTAGGGACCAGATTCGGCATTACCGCTATTGATCTTCTTTATCAAGGTATTAGCGGGAAGATGGTTGGTTTACAAGGTAGCAAGATTGTGACCGTTCCATTTCCGGAGGCATTGGTCCAAAAACAAATCAACTGGAGCGACACAGATTTAGCCAGTGTCGGGGTTGTCTTTTAGATCGCTGATTAACGCCGGTTACACTGATATCGTTTTACTGATTTCGCATGATATCTAGTTTTGAATGTAAAAATGATTACTTTAATAAGGAGTGAAGTTTATGTTAGTAACGATGAAAGCGATTCTCGAAGCCAGTCTAAATGGATACCGGGCTGGTAAACCCTTTGCAGTGGGAGCATATAACGTCAACAATATGGAACAAATGCAGGGGATTATGAAAGCAGCCAAAGAAACCCAATCACCGGTAATTGTTCAAGTCAGCCGCGGCGCCTTGAAATATGCGGAAGACAAATACTTAAGAAACATCATCATGGCCGGTGTCGAATTAAATCCTGATATACCTGTGGCTGTCCACCTCGATCACGGTAATAATATGGAAAGCGTCAAACGCGCAATTGATCTAGGGTTTACCTCAGTTATGATTGACGGCTCCTTGCTGGAAGATTCTAAAACCCCTTCCGATTTTGCTTATAACGTGAAAATCACTAGCGAAGTGGTGAAATACGCCCATGATCGCGGAGTGACAGTGGAAGGCGAGATCGGTACTCTTGGAGGAATCGAGGACGGCGTTGGATCAGGACACACCCATCTGACCGTTCCCGAAGAAGCTGCTGAATTTGTCGCGAAAACCGGAGTAGACGCTTTGGCGATCTCCATCGGCACTTCCCATGGGGCATATAAATTTAAAGGTGAGGCTAAAATTGCTTTTGATGTAATCGAGAAATGCCGTAAATTAATACCCAACGTTTATTTGGTTTCCCATGGTTCTTCCAGCGTTCCTAAGGAATTGATCGATATTATCAATCAATACGGTGGACAAATGGAACATGCGGCCGGTATGCCCTTGGAAGCCTTGCAAAAAGCGACCACCTATGGAATGAATAAAATTAACGTCGATACCGATATTCGGCTAGCCGCCACCGCCGCTACCAGAAAGTTTTTAGCGGAAAATCCGAGTAAATTCGATCAACGGGATTATGCCGGAGCGGCCCGTGAAGCGATTGCCCAGGAAATCATGAAACGGATGAAAGCTTTCAATACCGCCGGCCATATCAAAGATGTTCCCAACTGGGGTTTGGAAGAAATGAAAAAGAAATATCAAGAAAAATAATTAAGTCATAAATATACTTTTTTAGGCTTATAGTAATTTGAGGTTGAGAGCCGGGAGACAGCATGAAAATCCAGTCTACCGGCTCCTGTTTTCTCTGTATAAATTCTATTTTTCAAGGATAGTTCAATGATAGTCCCTCAAGATGTAAATGGGCTATGGAACGCTATTCTCTAACACTCATGCCTCACGCTTCTTGCCTATTACAGGGACTTCGGAAAATGGAGATGGAGGGAGAGATTATGAAGATGGGCTTCATTTTTAGCCAAGTTTTTTGGGGGATTTTTCTGATTTTACTAGGTGCTTCTTTTATTCTAAAGGTTTTATTTCACTTGGACATACCGGTCTTCAGATTATTTGTTTCGTTTATCTTAATTTACATGGGATTTAGAGTCCTAACCGGAGGTTTTGGTTGTGAAAGAAACAGCCGTAATATGATGTTTAATGATTATCA
>JBLNDC010000186.1:0-3124 GCA_050261255.1 Bacteroidota bacterium | reverse complement strand
AGGAATCGGCGGCAACGATTTTGCTGGCTCTACCCGGTTGGGAGACTATGACGGTAGGTACATTCAACTTTTATACTTCAGGTTCAATTAACGAAGCGGCTGCATTGGGATTTATTTTAATAGTCGTCGGCGGAATAACCCTCTTTGTGATAGACCGGATCAGCGGTATGAAATCAGGCGGTTTTTTCGGATAAGTATAATATTGCTTTGATAAGGAACCGGCAATCCTGTTTTAGCTTTAATCCAAAATTGCATTGGAAGGAAACGCTTCATGAATTCATCATTGTATCTATTGGCGGTTACTGCCGGATTGCTCCATGCGGTTTGGAACTTCGCTTCCAAGAAAACCAAGGGGAATCTCAGCGTTCTTTGGCTGGGACAGGTTTTTGGAGTAATCATCGGATTGCCTCTGGCCGGCGCGGCTTTGTTAGCCACTGAAATCAAGTTGGCTGCTGTGCCATATATTTTGGCGACCGGTTTGACTCATGCTTTTTATTTTTTCTATTTGGGCAAGTCTTATCAATATGGCGATATTTCAACCGTTTATCCGTTGGCGCGGGGTATCGGTGTGGCCGGCACATCCATCTTGGGCGTTTTCCTACTCGGCGAGGAATTTCCTTTGGTTGGTATCTGCGGTATTGGAGCGGTTTGTATCGGAATTTTGCTGTTGGGTTTCTCCGGATATAAATTGGGGTGCGATACTTTAGCGCTAAGATTCGCAGTATGGGTTGGGTTAATTATCTCCGGGTATTCCATAATAGATAAAGCGGCAGTGGCAAGTGTCAATCCGGTGGTTTATATTATCAGCCAAGCGTTTTTGGTGGTGATCTTTCTAAGCCCGGTTATATTCGGTCTTCACCGTGAAGAGCTAAAAGAGGCCTGGCGTGGGCTGAAAAAATACTGCCTTATCGTAGGAATTGGTTCGATCGGCACTTATTTATTGATTTTATTCGCTTTTCAAAAGGGACCGGCCGGATATATCGTGGCGATCCGCGAATCTTCGGTGGCATTCGGATCATTATTGGGTTTTTTATTGCTACGGGAACCGTTTACTTTGAAAAAAGGATTAGGAATCGCAGTGATTACCGTGGGATTACTCTTGATCAAACTCGGTTGATTAATTAAGCAATTTCAAAGATTAAATGGTCAGAGGTGGGAGGATTACTTAGAAAATAAGTCTGGGGAAGTAATGAACATCAGGTTTTTGAAAAGGAGAGGAAAACATTGCATCCATTGACAATATTGACTGGTTTGGCCGGAGGGTTAGGTCTTTTTAGCTTCGGGATGCAGATGTGTTCCGAAGGTTTGCAGAAGATGGCGGCTCGCCGCCTTAAACAACTGATCAAAGTTTTAACTTCCAATCCAGTATTTGCCCTTTTGGTTGGGGCAATTGTCACGATTGGGCTGCAAAGCAGCAGTGCCACCTCAGCGCTGGTAATCGGTTTTATAAATGCAAAATTAATGACTCTGTCACAAGCGCTTGGAGTGTTACTGGGATCGGCGATTGGAGCATCAGTTACCGCTCAATTGATTGCGTTTAAAACAACCAGCTTGGCTTTGACACTTCTTTTTATAGGAGCTTTTCTCTATATTTTTTCCAAACAGACCAACCAAAAGAGCATCGGCCAGACAATAATCGGTTTTGGGTTAATCTTTTATGGAATGACAGTAATGACCGCTTCAATGGCTCCGGTGCGTGATTACCCAATTATAGTGGATACGCTAATTCGATTAGAAAAATATCCAATATTGGAATTTTTGATGGCGTTGCTAGTTACGGCCATAATCCAATCCAGCCCCGCTTTTTTAGCGTTATTGATGAGTTTGGCCAGTCAACACTTGATCGGTTCATTGGCGATTGTGCCGTTCGTTTTAGGGGCACATTTAGGGGGAACAATTACCGGGGTGATTTCCAGTATCGGAACTACTGGGAGGGAAGCTAAACGCGCCGCTCTTGCTAACTTTTTCTATAAACTATTGAATGGATTGGTGTTTCTGCCGCTATATCGACCGTTAACCGGGTTAGTGGTTGGCAGCTCCGTCGACTTTAGCAGACAGATCGCTAATTGCCATACTTTTTTTTCATTGGCTATGGCCTTTGGGTTTATTCCTTTTACCAAAACCGTTGCTCAGTGGATGAAAAAAATCATCCCCGAGCGACAAGGCGGTTTAGATCAAGCTATTTATTTGGACCAGAATTTGTTGACAGTCCCGGAGCTGGCAATTGATCAAGCCCATCGCCAAACCCTGGAAATGGGAAATATTGTGGCTGCGGAAATGTTAAACGAAGTAGTTCCGCTTCTCAATTATGGGAACATTCAAAGCCTTGATCGGATTGCGGAGGTTGAAAAAGCTATCGATTCTCTTTATAAAAAAATAAGTAAGTATGTTACTAGCTTAGGCAATAAGAACCTTCAAGAAGATTTAATGCATAAAAGCATTCAAATTCTTTATGTTGCGAACGACCTGGAGCATATTGGAGATATCATTATTAATGTGGCTAAACATGCCCGAAAACTGGACGTTGAGGATCTGGAGTTTTCCGAGGAAGGGTTCAAAGAGATTGAAAAAATATTTAACCAAACTTATAATAATTTTAAACTTTCACTCAAATCTTTTGCCGAGATGGATCCGGAACTGGCCGTCACAGTTATTAAGGAACACCCCAAAATTTTGCGCCTCGAAAAACAGCTCAGGTACAGTCATTTTGACCGGATGCAGTGCGGCAATGCCAGGACTGTCGCCACCAGTTCGATTCATTTGGATTTGATCGAAGACATTCTCAGAATTGATATGCATTCGGTTAACATTGCCCAATGTGTAATGGGGATTGTTTGAAATAGTAGTTTTATATTAAGGTTTTATTTTGTACAATATTATATGATATTTAAAAATAAGTCTCAGGACGGAGATGCAGAGAGTCCTTATACGACAGCAAGAATATTGCGTGTGGAAAGGGCTTTTTTATTTTATCACTGACCATCGATTTGATAAGCATAAAGTGTGAGAAGTTTGGGTGAGTATAATATGATAGTGATAACTAAAGGGTTACCCTCTCGTTCTTTATAGAGTTTAGCTATCAATTGATTTAAAAAAGAATTATCCGGCAGGAGGCGTAGTAAAT
>JBLNDC010000185.1:0-2502 GCA_050261255.1 Bacteroidota bacterium | reverse complement strand
TGGCTTGGGTCTGTTGCATTTGTAAAAGGATAGCCTCATCATCGATGATCCCGATTAAATCGCCCTTTTTTACTTCATGCCCTTCTTCAACTGTTAATGAGACTAATCTTCCGCTAATCCGAGGTTGGATGGCGACCTCGGTCTCAGCTTTGATGCTTCCGACCAGTTCCAACGTTTCACGAATCGGTTCTAAAGTGACCTCTAAAGTTTTAACTAAAGGGATCGAAACACTCTGTCCGTTTTGTAGAGCTAGGCTCTCCTGCGCCCGGTTTTCTGCCAGTTTCACCTTGACTTTATAGCCGGTAAAACCGAAAAAAATGATAAGCAGCCCAATTACAACCTTTTTTCTCATGAATCTACCCCCTGAGGAATCCTTTTACAGATTAACGTATTTCTTTAATAATTGTTCAGATAATCCTGCCGAAAATTACTGGTTAAACATTAATTATGCTTTTGCTTGTCCCTTAAAACTTTAGTCGATAATTAACTCGGTCCCGGCTAAAAATACCCCTCGCTTTTCTGCTGAAAGAATGAAGACTTGCAACGGATCAATGTTTAGTGTTTACTGTTCACAGTCTATCTCCCTTCCCGGTTAAAGAGATAAATCGCCCCTGATAAAACTAATAATGTAAACAGGGAAAGCACCGCTATATCCAATCCAAAGTTAGCTTCGTATTTGAGAATGATTCCGCGCAATAGATTAACTCCATAACTCAACGGGTTCAATCCAACTAAGTGTTTGAGCCATTCCGGAATCCGGTCGGTCGGATACATAGCGCCGCTTAGAAAAAACATCGGCATGTAACAACATTTTGATCGTGGTTGACTTGCCGGCCCCGTTCGGGCCGAGCAACCCAAAGACTTCTCCCGGTCTAACTTCAAAAGAGATTCCTTTTACCGCTTGAAATTCCCCGAAAAACCGCTCCAAATTCCGGAACTTCGATTACCGGTTCCAATCAACTCTCTCCTTTTAGCGTTGAGTTTTCCCAGTAACTATCACATATTTTTTCAACCTTCTCCAACAGAGCGGTTAAGGCCGTAGCTTCAAAATCGGTGAGCGGCGCCAGCAACTCCCTGATAAACGCGTTTTGTTTTGGAACAACCTTTTCTCTTAATTTGTCGCCTGCCTCGGTCAATTTGACCCTAATAACCCGGCGATCTTTTTGGTCCGGTTCCCGTTTTACCAAACCCTTGGTTTCAAGGTGATCGATCATCGCGGTGGTATTGCTGTTAACCCTCAACATCAGCTGGCTCAATTCACTTAGAGTCAAGGCGGTGTCTTCTAAATTCCTGATAATACCGTATTCCGCGCCGGAAAGATGAAACTGCTCCAAATGGGCTTTGGACAAACGATGCAGCTTTCCTTGAACCCGAATTAGGGACCTATGTAATAAAACACGTTTATCTTCCATAGCTCTCCTCTTTCACCATAAATATTTCAATTGTGAAATATTATACTCCATTATTCCATCTTAACCAAACTTTAACGGAAGTTATTTCTAACCAAAAAAGTGATTATCCGAGGATAATCACTTATAATCTATTAAATATCGCAGAAATCCTTTTGAGGAGTTCTCAAATTTATAATATGGTAATAATCGGCGCAGGTTCAACGTTGCAACAAAAATTTACTAAGTTTAAGGAATTGCATAATTCATGATTTAAGCTTTGGCTTAGGATATATTGATAGATTCATCCGGGCTAATCACTATCTATTGTGGCCAAAGGGTTTATTAAGGTAATAATGGAATTTCCTCACGTACCAGTTATTCAAAACGAAAAACTTAAATTTACCCGGTAGAAAGCCGATAATCTAAAGGTAATCGGATGTAATTCAATCTGAAATGGAGGAATATAATGAAGAAATTCATTGGCTTTTTACTATTTATTCTCTTCTTAGGATCGATTCTTTATGGGCTTCAGTATTATTTTCAGATCTTCAATGAGCCTCTACGGCAAATCAACGAAAATCTTACTTTTTTCAACGAAATGGTCAACAATCAAATCGTTACCGGGATTTCCATCGGAACAGTGATCTTGCTCACGATGCTGATCATCATTCCCGTTTTTGCCAAAGATATCAATACCAGATCTTATTTTAAAAACATTAAACAAGGCGTAGTTTCATCTTTTATATTCTATCTTTCGCAACTGATTAACGCCTATTTTGAAAAAATCGGCCAAGTCTACTTATTGGTTTCGATCATTGCAACAATGATCATTACTATTATTCTGATCCAAATCGGCGCGAAAATGTTTCGGGATAAAGAGGAAGCGATGGAGTTTCGAACCGGCTATATCGCCAGTATTACGGCGGGACTGCTATTCAGTGTTTTATTGCAAATGTTAATGCTCGGCGTCGATTTTCTCAAAGCCCAAATGCCTGTAAAACCGATCAATTTTAACCTAAACTTTTAACGAAAACAACCTTGTCATCACCCAGGTCATAAAAGTCTTTTAACATGGCCTCCACTTGATAACCACAACCGAGATAAAACCGGC
>JBLNDC010000184.1:0-6417 GCA_050261255.1 Bacteroidota bacterium | reverse complement strand
AGAATATGCTTATAAAATTGTCGAAGCCATTCAGGTGATTGGAGGCACCAACGTCCAATTCGCCCATGATCCGAAAACCGATCGAGTAGTTGTGATCGAAATCAACCCGCGCACCTCCCGCTCTTCAGCTTTAGCTTCAAAAGCGACCGGCTTCCCAATCGCTTTAATCTCGGCAATGCTGGCCGCGGGTATGACCTTGGACGAGATTCCTTATTGGCGAGACGGGACTTTGGATAAATATACCCCCTCCGGCGACTATGTAGTAGTAAAATTTGCGCGTTGGGCCTTTGAAAAATTCAAAGGCGTTCAAGATAAGCTTGGTACCCAAATGCGGGCCGTCGGTGAGGTAATGAGTATCGGTAAGAATTATAAAGAAGCCTTCCAAAAAGCGATTCGTTCTTTGGAAACCGGGAGATATGGCCTGGGTTTTGCGAAGGACTTTCATCAAAAATCCTTAGCTGAATTAATGGACCTGCTGCGAGATCCCTCCAGCGAACGTCAGTTTATCATGTATGAAGCCCTGCGTAAAGGGGCCGATCCGGAGGAACTCCACCGGCTGACTCATATCAAAACTTGGTTTATCCAACAGATGAAAGAACTGGTCGCTTTGGAAGAAGAGATCTTAAAATACAAAAATCGCAATTTACCGGATGAATTATTATCCCGCGCCAAGCGGGACGGATTTGCCGATCGTTACTTGGCCCGGCTCTTGGATATTCCCGAAGAATCCATTCGCGAACAACGAGTATCATTAGGAATAATCGAAGGCTGGGATGCTGTCCGGGTTAGCGGGATAGAGAACGGCGTTTATTACTATTCAACTTATAACCAACCGGATCGGGCACCGAGTAGCAAACGCCGCAAAGTAATGATCCTAGGCGGCGGCCCTAACCGGATCGGTCAAGGAATCGAATTCGACTACTGTTGTGTCCATGCAGCCTTCGCCCTGCGTGATCTCGGTTTGGAAACAATCATGGTTAACTGCAATCCGGAAACTGTGTCCACCGATTACGATACTTCCGACAAATTGTATTTCGAGCCGCTTACCGTTGAAGATGTGCTCAGTATCTACCACAAAGAGCAGCCCGATGGGGTAATTGTCCAATTCGGCGGCCAGACCCCTCTAAATATCGCCGGCGTACTGGCCAAGGCCGGAGTTAAAATCTTGGGAACCTCTACCGATATGATTGATTTGGCTGAGGACCGGGACCGTTTTCGCCGGATTATGGACCAATTAAATATTCCCATGCCCGAATCAGGTATGGCCGCTAACCTTGAAGAAGCGTTGGAAGTAGCCGCCAGAATTGGTTATCCATTAATGGTACGGCCTTCATATGTCCTGGGAGGCAGGGGGATGGAAATTATCTATGATGAATCGATGCTCCGAGAGTATGTCGCGGCTGCAGTCGATGTCACTCCAGACCGCCCGATTTTAATCGATCGTTTTCTCAATAACGCTTTGGAAGTTGAGGCCGACGCCATCGCCGATGGTTCCGACGCTTTCATTCCAGCTGTTATGGAGCATATCGAATTGGCTGGAATTCATTCCGGTGATTCCGCTTGCGTCATTCCTCCGGTCAGTATTCCCGAGCACCATTTGAAAACCATTCGCGAATATACTAAAAAAATCGCCCAAGAACTCCATGTAGTCGGATTAATGAATATTCAGTATGCTATCGCCGATGACCGAGTCTATGTCCTCGAGGCCAACCCTCGAGCATCACGAACTGTGCCGTTGGTTTCAAAAGTCTGTAATATACCAATGGCCCTTCTGGCTACCCAAGTGATGCTCGGCAAGAAAATCGCCGACTTGAACCTTAAGCCAAGGAAAATAAACCACTTTGGCGTTAAAGAAGCGGTATTCCCCTTTAATATGTTTCCGGAAGTCGATCCCCTATTAGGTCCGGAAATGCGGTCAACCGGTGAAGTATTAGGCATCGCTGATTCATTCGGCAGAGCCTTTTATAAAACTGAGGAAGCAACCCAAACGCCTCTCCCCACTGAAGGGACAGTATTAATTAGCGTTGCGGAAAAAGATCGCCCCGCTGTTTTAGAAGTAGCCCGAGAATTTGCCAACTTAGGCTTTAAAATTAAAGCCACCCGTGGTACTCATCAGTTTTTAACTGCACAAAATATTAAGGCTGAACTAATCAACAAATTGCAAGAAGGCCGACCCAATATCGTCGACGCGATCATGAACCGTGAGATTCAATTGGTAGTGAACACACCGATTGGCAAAAGCAGCCAACAAGATGATTCCTATATTCGCAAAACAGCCATAAAATATAAAGTGCCTTATATAACTACCTTAGCCGCTGCGCTGGCCTCGGCTAAGGGAATCGCCGCCCACCGGGAAAACCCCGTCGGCGTCAAGTCACTCCAGGAGTACCACGCCGAATTGCAGTAGCGGGGTCTTCAATAATCTATTTTTATTAAATTTGCATTAGATTACGGAATAACCAATCAGCCGGGTCCGAAACAAGACCCGGCTGACCTTTTTAAAATTCCCCTTAGTTAATATGATTTATTGGTATGGGCTAATTAAAGGCATTATTATAATACAAGCAATTTTCGCTGGAGCAGTACTATTAAATTCTTTACTGAAAATTACCGAATAGATAACTAAACTCTATTCTCATCACTCGAGGAGGGGGCTATGCTGAAACTTATAAAATATTCACTGTTGCTAACCGTATTTTTTTATCTTTCGCAACATCTTAATAATTTTAAAAGCCTTCCTTCTTTTGCCTTTCCGGAAGAAATCCCAAAAGTTTTTTCTCAGATCATATCTAGTAACCCAAATGTTAATCAACAGCAAAGTCCATCCACTGCCCAGCTGATTGAGAGGATTCAAAAAAATGATCTCCGGGAAATCCACGATATCTGGAAACAGTTAGGTATCAAATCGGAACTTTTTCAAAAAAGCGCCCCAATTCTTACGGAATCTTATAAATTATCGCTCCACCACAATGGGAGCCCGCTTTATGTCTTCAAAATTGCTGATCAAGAAAGTAATGATTGGCAATATTTGTTCTTTAATATTAGAAATCGATCCTGGAATTTTTGGGGCTATATCGATCTACCCAAGCAAGCATTGACTGAGCCGATCTCACGTACCTTAGCGATTGAAAACCGGGATTGGCTAATCATTACCTCTAAATCTAACTCTCCGGATCTTCCCGGAATGTTTCAAGACCGTTGGTATGATTTAAATGGGCCAAAACTTAAGGAAGTGCTTGGATATAATGTTTATCAAGACATACCACAACCAGGTTTCACTAAAAGATACTCAGCTACCATTTCCCAGACAGGTATCAGCGGGGGGACCTATTTTATCGATTTAAATCTAAAATTGACTTATTTCAGTTACCGAGCATCCCTACCCCATTTGGAAACGGCCCTTTCACTTTCACATAAGGTCAGGTACATTTGGGACAGTTATCGGCAATCATTTATAAACAATCATTCTCAATCGGTTAATCTCCATACATACGGGGCAGATGAAATCTTATTCCATAATTATCTTCAAATTGAGGATCTAGCCGTCACCGGAGATCTTACCCAGCGGACGGTAATCCGGGATTTTCTCAATCTCTGCAGCAATAGCAAAGAAAAAAGAAGGATTTCACAAATCCTTCGTTAGTAAATGACTTTTAACTAAAATCCCCTATCAATTTCGGCCCAAACGATAAGCACCTTGATTACCGCAGAAAATTACCATCAATCTGAAGAAAATCTGTGTAATTTACATTATCTGTGGTCAGGTTTTCTCCCGGTACTCCTGGGGCGTTACTCCAACCATATTTTTAAAGAGAGTAGAAAAGTACTGGACGCTCTGATATCCTAAGGCCTCACAAATTTCGTAGATCTTCAGGTTGCTCGTCCTCAACAATTCCTTGGCCTTTTCAATCCGTAATTTTTTTAGATAATCAACAAAAGAACATCCCGTCTCTTCCTTGAAAAACCTACTGAAATAAGTAGGGTTTAAACGTACATATTCAGCGACGGAAGTCAGGGAAATCTCTTCCTGACAATGCTCCCGGATATAATTGATCGCCTTTTGCACTGAATGTTTTGTTTTTAATTGGTTTTTAGCGCTAATCTGCTCGCAAACATTACCGAGGATTCCCTTAATCCAATGATCGAGTTCGGAAAAGCTTTCAATCTTAAGTAAAGTACCGTATAAATCATTATTCTCCGCAATTAAATGCGTCCCAATGCCGATTTCGGTCGCCGTGCGCAGGATGATCGATAGAAGTTGGATATAGAGTTGTTGAATGTAGTAATAAGGTATTTTTTCGGCATTTTGCAGTCGTTGTCTGAAGTTATCGACTAAATCATATACCTCATCTAGCTTTCCTGTATATAGAATGTTCTGAATGTTTTCCAATAACTCATTGATATTAATTAGCGGAGTATAAGCTTCTGTTTCTGCATCCTCAACGCTTTCAATGAAAAGAACATTATTATCGCCATATACCAACCGATAGTTCAATGCTTTAACTGCTTCTTTGTATGCTAACCCAATATCTTTAAGATCGGGATAGATCCGGCTAATACCGATACTAACCTCGATCCCAATCTCTTCCAAAACCCTATCTTTAACCTTTTCAGCTAATCTAATCCATTCTTGGATTGAAAATTCAGTCTCTTCGGGAGTGTTGAAAATTGCTACGATTTCTTGATTGTAGCTCTGAAAGATAATGCTCTTGCTTACCGTGAGAGTAATTTCGTTAAAAATATCGGATATTCGAAGCAATAGTAATTGGACTCGGGCTTCATCCGTCTCCAAATTGTCACTCCGGAAATGGTCCATTTTACAGACCATTACCCCAATTTTAAAAGGGGAAAGATCAATTTGATATGTCTGAAACTTGGTCTCCAAATCACTTACGGTATTGCCTCTAATTATGGTATTTAGAAAGTGCTCCCTTAAAATTGGCAGGTTTTCATTAAAACGTTGTTGCAGCCGCTTGGTTATCTCCTCTTCGTGTTGCTTCCGTTCCAACAGGGACTTGATTTTACAAACCTCATTAATTACTTCTGCCTTTTTCACCGGTTTGGAAAGATATGAATTGACTCCTAGACGGATCGCTTGTCTGGCGTAGTCAAATTCTTCGTATGCGCTAATCAGGATCACTTTTACATTTGGTATAAACGACTTCAATTCTTCAATCAAATCTAAGCCGTTTAAGCCGGGCATCTTAATATCACTAATAATGATATCCGGTTCTAATTCTTTGGCTAGTTTTAATGCCTCAGCGCCATTCTTAGCTGCCCCTACCACCTTGATATCATATTGCTCCCAATTAATACTATTTTTAATCCCTTCGATCACAATCTGCTCGTCATCGGCGATCATCAATTTGAACATCCAATTTCCCTCCATCTCCGTTTAGAGGCATTACCACTGTTACTTTTGTTCCTTCCCCTTTCTTACTGGTAATTTTCAATCCATATTCCGGTCCATATCTCAATTTAATTCGTTTATTTACATTGGTAAGTGCAAAATGCCGATTGCTATCCAAAAGTTCATCATTAATATTCTTCTTGATTTCGGTTAATTTCTCCTTGTCAATTCCTACCCCATTGTCTTCAATGGTACAGATTAAATTTTCCTTATTCCGTTTGATTTCCACTTTAATTAAGCCATAATCCTCTTTAGGTTCGACCCCGTGGCAAATAGCATTTTCCAGTAACGGCTGTAAAATAAAGACTGGGATTTTATACTCCAAAGTTTTAGGATCGACTTCAAATTCGCAATTAAACTTATTCTTAAACCGAATCATTTGGATTTTAGCGTAACTTTTTAATTGTTCAACATTATCGGAGATCCTAATGAAATCGCTGCCATAATTAAGGCTGGTCTTATGGTATTTGGCGACGGAATCGATCATTTCCCTTAAATCGTCGTACTTTTCCAGCTCTAACATCCAACTCATATTGTTAAAGATGTTATAGATAAAATGGGGGTTGATTTTCGATTGTAATAATTTTAGCTCTGCATCCTTTTTCAGTAGTTTTTCTTCATACAATTCCTGAAATAAATATCTGATATTCGCGACCATCCGGTTAAAATTACTATAGATATAACCGAACTCATCTTTCCGATTATCTTCGATTGTGACGTTCAAATTCCCTTGTTCAACTTTTTTCATGAAACCGATCAATTTGTTCACCGGTTCAAACATTTTTTTCGTGGCCAAAATAATTAAAACTATGAGTATTAGTAAATTAGAAATCAAAAACATGATTACATAATTGCGAAAGCGGGAGATTTCCATCAACGAGGGCCCGGTTGGAGCGAAGGAAACAATTTCCCATCCGGTAGAGGATAAGGTATGCGTTAAAAACATACTGTTTATACCATTAATCCTGCCAAAGTGCTTGCCTTTCTTTAAATTGTCCTTAATTTTC
>JBLNDC010000183.1:0-10493 GCA_050261255.1 Bacteroidota bacterium | reverse complement strand
ATTACCTTTTTCATCCTCACCGACCGGATAATCGCTCTCCCTCAGAACGCTGATTTTGTTGATATATATATAGATAGTCGCTGCGGTTTCACGTAGGGTTTGCACCGGTTTACCGGGTCCGGTCCGGTAATAACCGAAAAACATCATACTAAATGAACTGGGGATTGGTGTACCCTGGCTAATTAAACGATAGCGGGTTATTTCAAAACCCACCGGTGGGTTGAGTGGTTTGGAACGGCTAAATATCTCATAAATCTTAGTTAACCCCGCTACATACTCCTGGCGTTCCTTAGCGTTGGGGATGGTTTTAGCGATATCTTGCAGGTCTTGACTGCCCCAGTCGCGCCATTTACCGGGGACATCCGGAGTATAGATGAGCTCAGCCCTAACCGTGGTTGATGGTAGCGGGATCAACCCAAACGAACCGATGATTAAAAACAACAATACAAACGATAGCAACTTTTTCAAAGTTAACGCCCCTTTCACCATTTCAATTTGGAATAATCATGGGTCCGACTTGACATCGATCTGGCTGAAACAATCATGGGATGTACATTCTTCATAACCAATCCCCTGAAATACATCTTTCTCTACTTCCTTCAAAATAATCCTGATTCCTTTTTCCCCTGGACCGCAATATCTGGTTTGCGAGGGGAAAGATTCGGGATGATTATATTCGTCCTGCGTATTATAACGCATAGCACAGTCTACAACGCCAGATACTCTCTCGGCCCGATCCTCCTTGCCAAATAACCGATGGTGCGGGATCCCCATTCCATGTCCCATTTCATGTATCACGGAACATCGAACCACCTTTTCTTGTATTTCATAGCGTAATTTCTGATCATTGATACTCTGTGTCTTCATTGCGGCCACCTTAGGAGAAATTCTTACAACATAAATGTATTTCAAAGGTTGTTTAAGAGCAATTTCGTAGTCTACATTATCCATGTTGGTGGCCTCGCCGATATCATATTCACCTTTTTCATTTGTCAAACTTGGCGGGATCATTATTACATGCATAGCGTACTGCCGGGCATAAAGCATATCCGGGGAACTGTTGAAATTTACCCACCGGTTTTCGGCGTCGGTCGGAACATTATTAAACTTCATCATTGTCGGGTCGATATAATGCAATTCCAATTTGGCCGGATTACAATCATCATATTCATAATATTTTATAACCAAACCATGTTCATCATAGACGAACAAGTCCTTCTGGTTAGGGTCGGTCCTTCTATGTTCCTTCATTAATGTCTTAAAACCGCGGTATTCTTCATAAAGCGTATAACCGTCTCCATTCCGGCGTTGTCCGGCGGGATTGGCGTCCTCATCCCAGGTGGCGGGGTAAGATTTTGTAAAAATCCCCATCTTATTTTCCCAATAGTCGGCGATGAAGTTGGAGTTGTCGTCCTTGGGGATAGCCAGAGCTATTTGGTCCGGATGGTTTTTCACGTAAGCCACAAGCGTTTCTCCGGTGTTCAAATAGGCATATACCTTCAGCCCTCCATAAGCTCCGTAGTCGTGAGAACTGATAACCACCTCGGCTTCCTTGAGCCCTCCCTCAGTCTCGGCGGCTTGCCCTGCTTGGATCGGTCTCCCGCCCGCTTCCTTCAACCCTTCCTCATTCAAAATCGACAGTTTTGGATTGTCCGCTTGTTCGATCTTTAAATCATAATCTTCATTACCGTCCAGGGGATAGTTGGTACAGATCCCTCTCTGGCGGGAGGTGTCAATCAATTCAAATTTAAACTTAGCCGTCTCCTCCGGTACGCCGCCATCTTCCTTTTGAAGTTTTACCCGGACCTTTAGCCGATTTTCGCCTTTTAAATCAGCGGTAGGAATCCATTGATCATACTGTTTGTCGGTAACAATTACCGCTTCCACCGGGGGCTTAGGATTTAAAGTAAAGACTACGTCCACCCGGGTTTCGGATTCGGTGGTTCCGTCTGATTGACGATAGAATCCTTCCAGAACGAGTTTTTTTTGACCTTCCGGGTGTTGCAGGTAATCTTCCAACGATTCGGCATCCGGAATGTCAAGATAATGCGCTTTATCGTCGGAATAGTCAAAATCCCATTCGGATAAGACCCTAACGTTTGGTGCCCTAATTCCGTATTTCGGCTCTACACCTACTAACGCCTCTTTGATCCGGTCCCATTGTTTTACTTCCGGTTTAGGGCCTTCGGGTATTATGGCATAGGTTCGAACCACCAAACGATAAAAATATCCGCCGCCGCTTTGTTTGGGAATAGCGCTGATTAAAGCCTCCACTTTATCCGGGGTGGAGCCTTTTCCATCAGACAGATAGGTGGTGACCATTTTTTCTCCGATTAGTTCTTCTTCCTCTTGATGCACTTTTAGCGCAACCGGAAGCGTTTTCCGATCTTGATCGGAGATCGATGGAGCCTGATTTTCGCACCATAAAACAGCCGTCCTGTTGGCTCCCTCAAAATTTCTCACGAAATCAGGATTGGATTTATATCTTTTTAGGTTCATTTGGTATATTTCGCAATATAAGTCGGTTGAATAATTGAATTCATGTTTTTTAGAGCGTGTCACCTTACCGTCATGGCAATCCCGGACAATTTCAACCCCTCTCACCTCCAGCCGGGCTTTAAATCTGGACCCAGCTTCTTGAGCCTTTGAAACAGTCGGGAACTTTCCAACCAAAGAATTAATGATCAAAATAACAACAATTAAATTACCAATAATCTGAAAGGGTTGCTTCACGGGATTGCCTCCGTCTAAAATTACTTATACGGTTAAATAAGCTTCAAAAATTAATTTTATTTCAATACTGTTCAATCTATCTGTATTACAGTTCGAAAGCTCCCAATGATGAATACCCCCGCCTGTTGTTTCAGGCGAGGGGGGAAACATACTTAATTCTAAATTTAGGTTCCGCCTTACAAATAATCTTCCTTCGGGAGCCTCGGCTCGATCACCTTACAAACGGCCTTTAACTGATCAGCGGTAACGAACATAGTTACGCCTTGCTTCTGGAATGTGGTTACGACAATCATATGAGGGCCTTTGGTAAAGGCGAGCTGTTGGGGCATTCCAGGCATAAAGAGCGCCGCTTGGTCGCCGATTCCTTTAACCTCGGTCCAATACTTCTTATCTTTGGTCTGCTGCTCCCATCCCTTGGCTTTCTCGAAGCGGACTTGCAGGACCTCTTTCCCTTCGGGGTTTAGAAAATGCAAGGTGTAATCATGCTTGGTAGTGATACCCTTGAGTCCGGTCGCTTTCTCAACATCGGCCACCGAAAGATACTTGGCGTAATACTGCTTGGGATCTTCCGCCGCAAAGGCCATGGCGGAGATGAATAAACTTAAAATCAATAAAACCATCGTTCCTAAAATCCATACGCGTTTCATTTTAACTCCTCCTTGAAAGTTATAATAACTGCATTATTGATACTGATCATGTTATATCGTTTTAAAAATTACTCGCGGATGAATTCCACCCGGCGGTTTTCAGCCCGGTTCTCGGGAGTTTTATTATCGACCACCGGTTGGGTGTCTCCCTTTCCGTTGCATCTCAATCGATTAGCATCAATTTTGAAATTGGTCATGAGATAGTTTTTAACGCTATTGGCGCGATCAAGGGAGAGCTTCTGGTTCATCTCCTTACCGCCGACGTTATCGGTATGCCCTACAATTAACAATTTCAAATCCGGATAACTTGCCAAAACCCCGGCGATCTGGCTCAAGACATAATGGGATTCCGCTCTAATCTTGGCCGAACCGGTATCGAAGTAAACCCCGTGTGAAGTATATTTGCCTTTACCCAGCAGTTCTCCGGCAATGTCCGGGACCCCGGTAGCCAACCGGAGATCCTTAATCAGGATTTCGCTGTTTTTTATGTTATCGCGGAGATATATTTTTAAATCCTTCGGCATCACCGGCGCATATCCGGCGGCGTTTAACACCAGGACCCGGTTGATATAGATCTTTAGTTTCTGTTGATTGACGGTCATCGAGAAATGGACGGTTTCTCCGTCATTGTAACACTTTTTCTTATACCAAAAAGTGGCTGGGAGAGGCTTGCCGGCGCAGCTTCCGCTATAATAGACGTAACCGTCATATTTTCCGACTTCGAGTCGATTGTCATAGGGCCTACCTAAATAGATTTCGAAACCCGGGTAATTTTTAGCTTTGAAATAAAAATCTAAGGTAAAATCGTCAATCTTCTCCGGCAAGGAAATATGTAAGTTGGTTTTGATCGCCTTCAGCCATTTAACCCCGTCTTCCGTGACGATCTCCGTCTGCCCGTCGAAGCGAAAACCGCTTTGGGGTAGTTGCCCGGATGAAAAATCTTCAAACTTTAGTACTTTTTCTCCGGGGAGGAACGTATAACTTGACACCACATCATCAGCGGCTAAGCCGTTAGCGGCAGCCGCGCCGACCATCAAGACCAAGATTCCGTAAACTAATAATCTTATTTTCACCTTCCACCCTCCCGTCTCATTGTTTGATGAATTCCACCCGGCGGTTTTCTGCCCTGCCGGTGACGGTTTTGTTATCGGCCACCGGTTCGGTATCGCCTTTACCGTCAGTCGCCAGACGACCGGCGTCGATACTGAAATTTTTCACCAAATAGTCCTTGACGCTGTTGGCCCGGTTCACCGACAGGGTCTGATTGGCTTCTTTCGCGCCAATGTTGTCGGTATGCCCGACGATTAGCAATTTCAAACCTTGGTTAGCTTTTAGAATAGCCGCAATTTGTCCCAATACGGCATGAGACTCTTCCTTAATCTTAGCCGAGCCGGTATCAAAATACACTCCATGGGATACATATTTACCCTTTTCAAGGAGCTCGACGGCAATATCGGGGATATCAGTCGCTACTACAAAATCTTTCACATACAACTCGGCTTTTTCATGAGTATTTAAATGGATATCGATATTTTCCGGAAAAATCGACGCAAAACCAGGTACATCCATTATCAGGACTTTGTTTAAAAAGATCATCACCTTTTGATCTTTGATCACTAGCGCCAGCCGGTTGATCTCATTTTCCCGATAGGCGGTGTGTTTGACTTTGCCAGTCGGCAGAGCTTTTCCGTTACCGGTTCCCTGGTATTGCAAAACCCCATCCAGGGTGCCTAAGTTGATCTCACCTTTGCCTTTTGTCCCTTTCAACTCAATCCTTATTCCCCGATGGTAGTTCTTGGCTTTAAAAACATACTCCACAGTTAAATCTTGCAGGCCTGATGGTAAGTTAACCCGCATCGAGGTATTGGGGAAAGCTTTCAGCCAGTGTTCAGAGCCGATTAAGACCACTTCGCAGTTGCCGGTGAAGAAAATCGGCCCCGGCGGTATCTCGCTCATCGGTGTGGCAGAAAAGTCCTCGGCCATCAGGATCTTACTACCGGGGATAAAGACAGTGTCGGCGGCGGATACGAGAGGAACAATTAAGAAGCAGGCTAAGAACAATACGAAGACCAGATGTTTCATCGGATCGACCTCCCTATCGACTAATCATTAAAGCTTTCTTTTACATCCTGTTACGCTTCTCCGTTTAAACAGATATACCTAGAAAATGTCATAGCTGCTTGTCGATCCACGTCAACTTTTCATTATTTCACGTGGTCAATCGGAAATTGACGTGGACGACTACTTAAATAATATCAATTACCACTGACCAAAAAATGACCACTTCCAGCAGGTGTTTTTCACTTAAACCCGAATAGATACTTAAAACATAATCTAAAAAAATACAGGCTGAAAAAATGCAACCAGTATTGCTTACTAAGTTATCGCCCCCCAGGATCGGCAAAACGATCATCGACCGTCCGCGTCTGCTAAAATTATTATCAGATGTTACTGAAAGAAAATTAACTTTGCTAATTGCGCCGGCCGGTTACGGCAAAACGGTCTTAGCCCTCCAACTGGCCAAGGCCGGCAATCAACCGCTGTTATGGTACCATTTGGATAGTTTGGACAACGATCCGGCTGTTTTTCTCCAATATTTAATTGCCGGAATCGGGCGGCGGATACCGGATTTCTGCCAAGAAGCTTTACGGGTAGTAGCCCAGGGCAATATTGAGACCCGTCTCCGCTTGTTGACCGCTGTCTTTGTCAATTTATTGATACCCCATTCCAATCTGGATTTTATAATCGTCTTCGATGATTTTCATGAAATCACCGAACCGGTCATCCATAAGTTCGTTGCCGAATTTCTCAAATACCTCCCCGACAACATTCATATCATCATCACCAGCCGTAGCGCACCGCCCTTCGAACTGTCCCAGCTAAAACTGAGCGACGAAGTTTTAACCATCGACGCGGACCAGTTAAGCTTCACCCGCCCCGAGATCGCCGAATTTCTTTCTCAAAGAGGTCTGGAAGCCGACGAAGGACTTATCCAACAGCTTGAAATCCAAACCACCGGTTGGCCGGCAGCTTTGACTTTGAGCAACCCGATCGACGGCAACTCGCGACCGGCCAAAAATAAAACCGCTATCTACAATTATCTGGCCGCGGAAGTCTTTGAACGGCAACCTGAATCAGTCCGCTCATTTTTATTGGCGACCTCGGTACTGAAAGAGATTTCCCCCGGATTTTGCGACCAACTTTTGGAGCGAAATGATTCCCGGCAGATTTTAGAGTATTTGGAGAAGCAGCAATTATTGGTTCCCTTGGATAATGAGGAGAGTAAATTTTGTTATCATCAGCTGTTTCAAAGTTTTCTCCTGGACCGTCTGGGTTCCGGGCGTCAACCGATATTACTCAAGGCCGCTAATTTGTTACGGCAGGCAAATCAATTGGATCAAGCCATTGAATATTTGATCCAAGCCGGTTCCGGGGAATCGGAAGCCTTGGCTGAGATGATCAGAGAAGTAAGCGGACTAGAGCTACAACGTCTCCGCTGGCATACAGTTTCCCGTTGGCTCAACAGTTTAGGGCCTGAAACGATTAACAAAAATCCCTGGCTCTGTTATTATCAGGCTCAAATTGAACTCTATAAGTGGCGGTTCGAGCCGGCCGGCAAATGGCTGGATCAAGCAGCTGCAAATTTTGAAGCTTTACGGGACAAGCGAGGGCTTTTAGAGACTAACTTTGTACGGTCAAAGGTTTTCCGGATGCAAAGTAAATATTCCTTAAGCCTTGATTTGCTCCATCAAGTCGAAACTCAAATCCCTCCCGCCGAATTAACGGAGCGTTATGATATTTTCACGGAAAAAATCCTCTCCAACGCCTTGAGCGGCCGGTTGCAGGAAACTGAGGATTTGATAAACAAAGCCCTTCCCATGGCAAAAATTTCTAACGACCCTCATATTACCGCTATTTTGCTTGGAATCATGGGGACGGTATCTTTTTTAAGGGGAGATTATCCAAAGGCATTGCAGATATATAAAAGGGGCGCCGAATTGGTGAAAGGTCCAACCCTGCCGGGTTATTTTTCCCAGGAGACCACACCCATCATCTATCAAGATTGGGGCGAACTGGACAAAGCGCTTGAATTTGCCAAACTCGCTGTTGAACTTAAAGAAACTTACGAGTTATGCGAAACCCTCCCTTCGGCTTATTTTCAATTGGCCGGAGTTTATCTGGAACGGGAAGAATATCGTTTAGCCGAAGAATATTATCAAAAAGCAATCATGATGGTAAAGATCGGCCAGAACGAACATTTTGCGCTGGCCCTAAATCTCTCCGACTTAGCCCGTTGTTTAAGTCTCCAGCAAAGAAATTCCGAAGCGTTAATGCTCGCCGAGGAAGCTTTGGAAGAGGCGGAACTCGATTCGGGACTGGCCCAGTTATATTGCGGAGGGGTCTGTGCCCCTATTTTTGTCAAGTCAGGTATGATTGAAAAGGGAGAATCCATATTAAAGCAGACGATCCCCGCCTTGGAACAGATGGGATACAGGAAGTCTTTATGCGTGGCCTATGCTACTATGTCTTGGATAAATATTTTGAAGGAACAGCATGAAGCGGCAGAGTCGTATCTGATTAAATCCTTGCAAATCGCCTCCCGGATGAACCTGATTCAGCCGTTTATTTCCGGGTATTATTATTGGGAGACAATCCTTCACCTGGCACTTAAAAAGGGGATCGAGACGACCTTTATACAAAGAATCCTCTCCCGTCTCGGGAAACGGGCCCTGCCGCTAATGCAAAATTTAGCGGATGACGCCGATGTATCGGTCAGACTCCGGGTCTTACTGCCGTTAAGCGAAATCCTTGACCCAATAGCCCAAAAGATCTTCCAATCGCTATTGGATGATCCCGAGCCGGAAGTACGCCGGGCAGCCGCTATCATATGGGGAAAAAATCCAAGAAATGAAGGCTTGAGCGAAACCGGCCCGCAATTCACATCACCTCTACACCTGTCATTACTTGGTCCGTTCCGGGTTTACCTAAACGGTCGCGAAATCAGCGCCGAAAACTGGCGCAGTATTAAAGCGCGCGACTTTTTGGCATATTTGGCTCACCATGCCGGACCGGTTAGTGTCGAACGTATTTTGGAGGATATGTGGCCGGGAGTGGATCGGGAGAAAGCCATGGTTAACCTTCATAGCACCGTATACCGTCTCCGTAAAAAGCTAAACGGGAATCCGAATCAAGACTTTATTTTATATGGCGGACAACGGTATCAGTTAGCCCCGGAATATTATTCCACTGACCGGGAAGTGTTTTTAAAAATGTTGGCTATTACTTTAAAAACTGCAACTTCCGCTGAAACGATAAATTTACTCGAAGATATAGTGGCTCTATATCAAGGGGAATACTTGGCGGATTTGGATTACGAGTGGATTATTCCCGAACGGGAACATTTAAATAACTTGTACTACGAAGCTAGGGAGAAGTTAGCCTGTTTCCTTTTGGAACGGGGAGAATATGCGAAGGCCATCAGGCATTTATTTGTCTTATTGGATATTAATCCCCTCTCCGAAAAGTGCTATGGGTTGATCATGACCGCTTATGCGGGACTCAACGATAAACAACGGGTTAAAGAGTATTATCAAAAACTCCAAAAAACGCTCCGGGAAGAACTGGGGATTGACCCTAGTTCTGAAACTTGTGATTTATTTAATAAATTGTATAAAACCGACTGATTTGGCGCTTAGGCCTAAAAACAATGTATTACATTATTAAACCGGTTATTGCTGATTTGGGAAATATCCGGACTGGCTTTTCTGTTTTCCTATTTGTTCTTGTTTTTCCACGACACGTCATATTTTTTTATAAAGAGACTTGCCGTTAAACCAAATATTAAGTTAGGCATCAAATACAATATAACGGTTAACGGAAGAAAGTTCCCATTGATGGACGATATTAACGGCCGGATTATTCCATAGCAGCTTAAAAAGATTCCTACTCCAAAAAATAAACCTTTCACTATTATCAAATCGGTTCCGGTTTTTTTAAGAAGAATGTAAATAAGTATACCAAGAATTCCGGCAATAGTATAATCGACCAGAAAGCCAATAACTAACCCTAAATGACTTTTTACGAATTCCTGATTGACCAAGATACCGGCACACATATGAACGAACGTAAGGTTAAATAACCCCAACCCATAAAAACCCCATGATAAAGCTTCCTTGAATATATTTCCCGTAATTCCCGCTAAACTTCCAAAAACCAGAGAGTCTTTAGTCATATTTTCACCCTTTATCTATAGTACCCATATCAACTCTCATCGAAGAACCGATGAATCGTTAGGATTACGGCCCAGATAATAAGCGAATAAAGGAAAACCATCATTCAAGGAATAATTATAGCCAAATCTTATTTGACTCTCAAAACCTGCTTTAAGCTATACTTATGAATGCTACAGTTTACAAATGAGCTATATCCAACAATTGTCCTCTATTAAAAACCGATGTCTCAAAATTAGAAAACTTCACTTTTACAATTTCCGCATTGGGATATTCTTTCCTAATTATTCTCCCGTCATGCAGGAGAAAACACAATTGGTTTTTTTCGATATATACGGCTTTCAACTGGGCTATATTACCGTTATCTAATTTTAAATACATTTTGACTCTCCTAGTATTAATTTCGTATAGAATAAAGACTCAGGAACATGTGTTGGAAGTAACTGCTTATTCAATGGTGTCTACTATTTCATTAAATTATATATCTCTTAAGCATGGTGGACTACTTATTAATCGCATAACTAACCATTTCCTGTGCTACCCATTCCAGCGGATTAATGGCTGTTATCTTGAATAATTCCGAGCTCTTCCTATCAGCCTCGTCGGTAATCCTGGCAATTACTTTGGGAACCTTATAAATCTCTTTTGCGACTTGCCCCAAGATCAAATTTAAATTTTCATCATTAGTAACCATAAAAGCTACATCCGCCGTTTTTATTTTGGCTTCTTCCAAGATTGGAATTTCCGATGCGTCCCTTACGAGCGTTAAACCATTAAATTCTACCGGCAATATCTTAAAAGCTTCTTGGGATCGGTCCACTATCACAATATTAGGATGATTCTCCGATCCGAGCAGAGCTTTGAGCAAATACCGTCCTAAACT
>JBLNDC010000182.1:0-8363 GCA_050261255.1 Bacteroidota bacterium | reverse complement strand
ATCCATGGCCACGCTTTCCAGGCTCTTTTCAAAGATTACACAATGGGGATTCCCCATCGATAGGCAGGTAATACGGTAATCCCGGCCGCCAATCGTCGCCGGATAATTCACAATCGCGCTTCCCGGCAGTTTTACCGGAATCAGATCCGGTTGCAGCTCCGCCGGTCCCATATCCACCCGGACCGAATCCACCTTTCCGTTTTGCAGATAAAGTTTGAGCTTCTTAACGCCGCTGCGGGTTTCCACGGTAATCAGGTCCTGATCGATCAGTTTGTTGTCATAAAGATATTTCCCGATGCAAGTAAGGGCATTGCCGCTCATCTTGCCTTCACTGCCGTCCACATTAAACATGCGCATTTTAACGTCGGCTTGATCCGACGGACATATCAGGACGATACCGTCGCCGCCGATGCCGTAATGCCGGTCGGATAAAAACACGCTTAGGGATTCGGGGCTGATCACCTTCTGCCGGAAGCAATTGAAGTAGATATAATCGTTCCCGCAGGACTGTAGTTTGGTAAAGTTAAGCTCCAGCCGTTCGCTGCGGAGATTATTGATATCCACCAGTTCGGTATTGCTTTGGGAATAACGGCTTTTCAAACTGTCGGCCAGGGCATTGGCCGTATCCACCGAGGTCAGACAGGGAATCGCCATCTCCACCGCTTTCCGGCGGATTTTAACACTGTCCCGGCTAGGCAGCCTGCCTTTCGAAGAGGTGGAGATGATATAATTAACTTTGCCGCTTTCCAGGAGGGTTTGGATATTATCGCCATCCGCTTCATGAATCTTTTTGACGGTAATCACTTCCAAACCGGCTTCCTCCAGAACCTTGGCCGTTCCGCCGGTGGCGTAAAGAGTAAAGCCCAACTCCGCATATTTCTTCACGACATCGACAATCTCCGGTTTATCCGCGTCCCGGACTGTAACGAGCAGGCCGCCTTCCTTGACCATCTTATATCCGGCGGCCACCAACCCTTTGTAAAGGGCTTCGGCTAAGGATTTACCGATACCCAGGACTTCACCGGTGGACTTCATCTCCGGCCCCAACTGCACATCGACATCGATCAATTTTTCAAAGGAAAAGACCGGCACCTTGACGCCGAAATAGGGCGGCCTGCGATACAGGCCCGTACCATAACCCATCTCTTTTAGCTTCTCTCCCAGCATCGCCCTGGTCGCCAGATCGACCATGGGCACACCGGTAATTTTACTGATATAGGGAATGGTTCGGGAAGAGCGGGGATTGACTTCAATCACATAGATTTCTCCGGCATGAATCAGATACTGGATATTGACCAATCCCTGGGTGTTTAAGGCCAAGGCCAATTCCTTGGAATAATCGATTACCTTTTCGGTCAATTCTCCGGTTAAGTTCCAGGCGGGATAAACCGCGATCGAATCCCCGGAATGAATGCCGGAACGCTCGATATGCTCCATAATGCCTGGAATCAGAATGTCTTCACCGTCACAGATGGCGTCAACCTCTATTTCCACGCCCATCAAATATTTATCGATCAGCACCGGGTTTTCGATATTGTGAGCCAGAATAATGTCCAGGTACTCGCGGATATCGTCATCATTGAAGGCAATAATCATATTTTGACCGCCTAATACATAAGAAGGGCGGATCAAGACCGGATATCCAAGTTTATCCGCGGCCTCCAGCGCTTCTTCCTTGGTGAACACGGTATGTCCTTGGGGCCGTTTAATCGCCAACCTTTCCAACAAGGCGTCGAAACGTTCCCGGTCCTCAGCGGCATCAATGCTGTCCGCCGGCGTTCCCAGGATCCGGACTCCTTGGGCCTCCAGGAACTTGGTGAGTTTGATGGCGGTCTGCCCGCCGAAAGCGACTACTACTCCATAGGGCTGTTCCGTATGGATTACATTAAGGACGTCTTCATCGGTTAAGGGTTCAAAGTACAAGCGGTCGGCGGTATCGAAGTCCGTCGATACCGTCTCCGGGTTATTATTGATGATCACCACTTGATAGCCTGCTTTTTTCAAAGCCCATACGCAATGGACCGATGCGTAGTCAAACTCGATTCCCTGGCCGATCCGGATCGGTCCGGAACCAAAGACGATAACCGTTTTCTTCCCGTCATTCCTCGCTTCGATAAATCCTTCAGCGTCATTGACCTCATCATAAGTGGAGTAAAAATAAGGAGTTTCAGCTTCGAATTCAGCGGCGCAGGTGTCCACCATTTTATATGAAGCCCGGAGCGGCTCCTCAATCTTACAACCGGAAAGCCTGGCGATGACTTTATCCGGGTATCCTAATACCTTGGCGGTTTGATACAATTCCAAGGTCAAAGGCCCGTCGGCGAGTTTCTTTTCCAGTACGGTAAGATGGGCCAATTTATTTAGGAACCAAAGGTCAATTCCGGTGACTTCATGAATTGCGTTACAAGAAATACCTCTTTTTAAAGCTTCAAAGATCACGAAGAGCCGTTCATCGTCACAGACATAAAGCAGCTTTTCAATCTGAGCGTCGCTTAGTTTTTTGAGTTTGGGCAGGTTAAGACTGTCCAAACCGATCTCCGCTCCCCTTACCGCTTTCATAATAGCCCCTTCAAAGCTGGTCCCAATGGCCATCACTTCGCCGGTGGCTTTCATCTGGGTCCCCAGGGTGCGCTTGGCGTATACCAATTTATCAAAAGGCCACTTGGGCAGTTTAACTACCACGTAATCCAAGGCCGGTTCAAAACAGGCATAGGTCTTTCCGGTTACGGCGTTTTTGATCTCATCCAGCCGGTATCCAATAGCGATTTTGGTTGCAACTTTGGCGATTGGGTACCCGGTAGCCTTGGAAGCCAAAGCCGACGAGCGGGAGACCCTCGGATTGACTTCAATAACGGCATACTCAAAACTATCGGGGTGTAAGGCAAACTGGCAGTTGCAACCCCCTTCCACTCCCAAGGCTGTAATAATATTCAAAGCAGCCGAACGCAACATTTGATACTCTTTATCGGCAAGAGTAACCGCCGGAGCGATCACAATACTGTCACCCGTATGCACGCCAACCGGATCAAAGTTCTCCATGCTACAGACGGTGATTACATTTCCCGCGCTGTCCCGGATGACTTCAAATTCGATCTCTTTCCATCCCGCGATACATTTTTCGATTAAGACTTGGCCAATAGGAGAAAGGCGCAACCCCCCACCGGCGATCTCCCGCAGTTCTTTTGGGTTGGCGGCAATACCCCCGCCGGTGCCGCCCAAGGTAAAGGCTGGACGGACTATCACCGGATAACCAATCTCCTCGGCAAAAGCCAGCGCGGCGGGGAGATCGGTCACCACTAAAGATGGAATCACCGGCTCGCCGATGGACTGCATCGTATCCTTAAACTTCTGCCTGTCTTCGGCTTTATCGATCGTCTCCGGATTAGCGCCCAGTAATCTGACGCCTGCTTCCTCCAGAAACCCTTCTTTGGCTAATTGCATCGACAGATTAAGTCCGGTTTGCCCGCCCAGCGTAGTTAGGATGCTGTCCGGTTCTTCCTTGATGATAATTCTTTTAATTGTTTCCAAAGTTAACGGCTCGATGTAAATGTGATCGGCCATGGCATTATCGGTCATAATCGTCGCCGGATTGGAGTTTACTAAAACAACCTCCAAACCCTCTTCTTTCAGGGCCCGGCAGGCTTGAGTTCCCGCGTAATCAAACTCCGCGGCCTGGCCAATCACGATCGGCCCCGAGCCAATGACCAGCACCTTCTTGAGCTCTCGGTTTAACGGCATTCGAGGTTCTCCTTCCCCATCAGGTCCATAAATCGGTCAAATAAAAAATTGGTATCCAGAGGGCCTGCCGCAGCTTCCGGATGAAACTGGACCGAAAATGCAGGCATATTTAGATATTCAATCCCTTCACAGGTGTCGTCATTGGCATTGCTCATCCTTAAGCGGGCGCCCGCCGGCAGGCTTTCGGGTATAACCGCATAGCCATGGTTCTGGCTGGTAATGTATACCCTGCCTGTTTTCAGATCCTTGACCGGCTGGTTGGAACCGCGATGGCCGTATTTGAGTTTGGCGGTCTTTCCGCCCTGAGCTAAGGCTAATAATTGGTGACCCAAGCAGATTCCGAAGATCGGTATTTTGGACTCCGCTAACTTTGCCAGCTCTCCAATGATCTCTTTATTATCGGCCGGGTCACCGGGTCCGTTGGAAAGCAGAACCCCATCGGGCTGAAATTTTAAAATTTCCTCCACTAAGGTGTGGGCGGGAACGGTAATCACTTCGCAACCACGTTTCAATAGCTCGCGGCGGATGTTCTCCTTAGCCCCGAAATCCCATAAGACTACTTTGTAACCACCCGGCGCCGACATGGAGATGGAAATGTTCCTGCCCCCCACGGTTCGAACGGGATCAATAATTCGGTAGTTCTTAATTTCCGCCAATACCTGTTCCGAAACATCCGGATTCATGGTAATTTTGGCATTCATCACCCCAAATTCACGAATGATCTTGGTCAATTCCCGGGTATCGATTCCAAATAGGCCAACGATATTATGGGCTTTTAAAAAAGAATCAAGCTCACCTTCACTTCTAAAGTTAGATGGAACTTGACACCATTCTCGAACGACATAAGCTTTTAAATGGGGAGCGGAACTTTCAAAATCAGAGGGGATGATCCCATAGTTGCCAATCAAGGGAAAGGTCTGGACCACAATCTGCCCGTAGAAACTTGGGTCAGTCAAGGTTTCCAGATATCCGGTGATCCCGGTGGTAAAGACCAGCTCACCCAGGGCTTCTCCGGTTGCTCCAAAAGATTTTCCTTTAAAGACCAGTCCGTTTTCCAGGACGAGATAGACGTTTTGCTGCATATTCATTCCTTCATTTTTTTTATTTAAAACAATCATAAGTGTTCAGAATACCTTCCGCCACTTCCCTTTTGCTGATCCGCCGGTCCATCGCCTGTTTTTCGATATAACGGTGAGCCTGCGGTTCAGTAAGGTTCAAATGTTGGATTAGAACACACTTTGCCCTATCTACCAGGCGAATAGCTTCAATCTTCTTCTGCAATTGGACATTCTCATCTCTAAGCCCTAACAGCCTGCTCCTGGCAGCGGCCATCAGTTTCAAGGTCTGGAAAAAGAGCATCCGATTCAATGGTTTAGGCAGTACAAACACTCCGTAATTTTCTACCTTAGCGGAGACTTCGTCCGCTATCTCTGATTTAGTAATCAGGAGTACACCCGCTAAGGAAATATCCGCCGCCATCAAGGCTAAGTCTTCACCGGATTCATCCATTAGGGGCGCATTAATCACAACCAACTCAAAATCTTTTTGATTTAATAGGCTCCGGGCTTCGTTGCCGCTTTTAACGGTAGTGATTTCCGAACAATCATAGGCTTTTAGAAATTCCACCAAGGAATCTCTTCCCTTATCAGTGCTTGAAACAATCAGCGCGCCGTCCAAGAAACCACCACCTTTCTATAGACTAACTTAGAAAATGCTTATTACCGTGCACGTGCTCGTAATCGTAATCGGAAAACGATTGAGTAAAGGTTGTGACAACAACAAGGATTACGATTACGAGCACCGCTTCGCTGCCCCGGTAGACCGGGGTGGGCGACTATTTAGAAAATAACAAGGTAAATTTCAGCTGATTCTGTCCGCCGCGGGTTAAAACCCACGGCTAAGTGTAAAAAGCATTCCAAAGCCCGGTCTACCGGGCTCCGTGATGCTTCGAAGCCGAATAGCAAAGGGTAGCCGATCCCGGAGTGGATTTAGAACGTTTTTATATACCCAGCCGTGCGGTTTTAACCCGCGGCGGAGATTGCTCGCTTTCCCTATTTTCATCCTTTCCTGTGCCCCGGGTCTACTAAACCTTCAAGAAGTACAGCTCTCTTTCGAATTCCTCTTTATGCTCCGCTTGGAGATAATTGTTCCATTCCGCCAACTTGCTGCTTAGATACTTGTCAATAGTCTTCCGAGGCAAAACATCCTTGATAAATTGACTATTCTCAGCTAATTTAATGGCGGCGCCAAGGTTTTCAGGGATTCGGTCTATGTCTTTGATTTGATCCGCGGGCGTTTCATAAAGGTTCGCATCAAAGGCCGGCGCCAGTTGCAGCTGCTTGGCAATGCCCTCCAGGCCGGCCCGGATCACCAGGGTAAAGGCCAAGTAAGGATTGGAAGATGGGTCGGGGGAACGCAACTCCATGCGGCAGTATTTGTCCGCGGCCGCCGGGATTCGAATCAACTGGGAACGGTTTTGATGGGACCAGGTGATATATTGGGGCGCTTCAAATTTTCCAAAGCGGGCGTATGAATTGGTCAAGGGATTTAAAAATACGGTGATCTCGGGAATTTTAGACATCACCCCGGCAATAAACTGTTCCGGTGCTTCACCATGCTGCTTGCCGCGGTTATTGAAGATATTAAGACCATTCTTAAAAAGTGAAAGATTGATATGGAGGCCGCTCCCGCTTTTGTCGGCGAGAGGCTTAGGCATAAATGAAGCATGAAGGCCGTTACGGGCGGCAATCGTTTTAACAACCGATTTGAAAGTGACCATATTATCGGCGGCAGTCAAGGCATCGCTATATTTGAAATCAACTTCATTTTGACCCGGACCCTGTTCATGGTGAGAGCTTTCCGGCTTGATACCCATCTCTTCCAAAGTCAAACAAATTTCCCGGCGTACGTTTTCAGCCTTATCCAGCGGCGCGATATCGCAATATCCGGCAGCATCATGAGGTATAATAGTGGGCAAGCCTTTTTCATCCATTTGGAAGAGGTAAAACTCGCATTCCGCGCCGATCTGGCAGTTATAGCCGGATGATTCAACTTCGCGGACTGCCTTTTTAAGGATGTATCGGCCGTCGCCTTCAAAAGGAGCGCCATCCGGATGCCTTATATTACAGAAGAAGCGAACCACCCGCCCGTGACTGGGTCTCCAAGGAAGAACCGAAAGGGTTACCGGATCGGGAACCAGAAACAGATCCGATTCTTCAACATTCATAAAGCCGCTGACTGCCGAAGCATCGAAAGAAATACCGTATTCGAAAGCCCTTGGTAATTCCTCGGGCATAATCGATACATTTTTCTGATTCCCGAAAATATCGCAAAAGGCCAGACGGATAAATTTCACATCGTTCTCCTTTATGAATTGCAACACTTCGGTCATGGTATAATTCATAAGGCGTCACCTCTTCCATTTTACTTTTAAAGAGATTAATTCCGAGTATACAATTGTTTATACGGATTTTTCGTGTTCGGAGTCAAAACATAAAATGTTTTTAAATATATATCTTCTATATTCTCGCCAAAAAACTTGCAAAATTCCTCCAAATAAAGTCTGATTTCCGCCAGATCTTTCTCGGTCGCCTTTTCGGCCACCACCTGTCGGGGCAAATCTTTGGGCAGTTGCTCGCAGCGTAAATAGATCTTGCCGCCATGCATACCGGTGCCGCAAAAATTCCCAACCGGGACCTTTTCTTTGGTGTGCAAACCTAAAACAACGATAATTCCGCCCGCTTGGTACTCCCCCAGAAAACTGCCTGCGGTCTCGCCGATGATTAAGACCGGGACCTTATCCCGGTAAGCTTTCATATGGATACCGGCGCGATATCCGGTGCTTCCCCGGACATAAATCTTACCGCCGCGCATGGCATAGCCGGTGGCATCGCCTGAAGAACCATGAATAACAATGGAGCCGTCATTCATTGTATCGCCGGTTGCATCCTGGGCATTACCGTTGACGATAATGTCACTACCATCCAGGTAGGAGCCGAGCGCATTTCCGGGAACACCGTTGATCTCGATCACTTTGTTTCCCAGGCCGTTACCGATATAACGTTGTCCATTGCAATTAACGATGGTGATTCGCTGATCCGTTGCCGAACGGATTTGATCGTTCAAGTCCTTAAAATCCATGTTTTTAGCATCAATCTTCACTTTACCAAGCCTCCCAATATTTTTCCCCTTTCCACTCTGGAAAAAGCCATCAATTGGGGCTTATCTTTAATGAGTTCAAAATCAATCGCATCCAAGAGCGTTTTCTCCTTGATTAATGCCGTGTAGATTCCGGCCCTGGCTATATCGCCCACCAGGATATAACCTTTTAACAGCCCATCCTTGGTTACCAGCTTCTTGTAGGTATTTGGCGCGCTAAGGTATTTTTCTCGTTCCCTGGTTTTAGCGTCCTTCGTATTAGCGGCTCTCTCGCCAGTGCAGATGTATTCGTTGCCAATATAACTACCGGCGGTAATAATATGCAATCCAAAAAAGCCGATGGCATTCATGGGAATGGCCTTAGTGAATGGTTTTGCCCCGCCGGCCATATTAATCCCGGCGCATTCTCCCTGCTGATAGGCGTTGGGCAAGAGGGCCAACACCCGGGGCTCGTCGACGGTAATATC
>JBLNDC010000181.1:0-7334 GCA_050261255.1 Bacteroidota bacterium | reverse complement strand
TAACGGGCGATCAAGTCGGAACTTCGGATGCATTTCTTTAAAATTTCGGCTAAGTATTGGATATGCACAAACCCTTGGGCATTGCCATAGGTATGCTTAATCTCCCGGAAACAATCGGAATCAATCATCATTAAACTGCAGGATTGTTGATAGCGTTCCGCCACCGCTATACAATGTTCCAGCTGTTGGTAAAAGTAACGCAGGTTTCCGACTCCCGTTAAAAAGTCATTAACGGATAAAATGGCGGTTTTTTTGAATAAATTGGCGTTAACCATTCCGATGGCCGCAAATTCACTCATCGTTTCCAAGATTAATCGATCGTCCTTACTTAAGGGACTAGATTGAGAATCACTTAGTAAAAAGATTAGGCCTAATAATTCACCTTTTGACAAAATAGGGGAAGCGATCAGAAAATTATATTGTTCATCGGGAATCGGGGCAGTATCTAAAGTATCAGTATTGATTTTTAGGAAAGTGATCTTTCGCTCGTTTAAAGCCTGGCCTAGCAGTCCGGTGCCGAGCTTAACCTCTTTACCAAGGGAATCTTTGGCAATCCCTTTAATAGCCTTAATTCGATAAGTACGACTATTTTCGAGAGTAATAATCCCCCCAGCATCCGATTTCATTAACTCGCTGGTCTTTTTGACGATTAGATTCAATAATTTATCTAGTTCGAGTTCGCTGGTGATTTCTTTGGTGATTCGCGATAAAGCTTGAAGCCGGAGCAGTTGCTTTTTGGACTCTTCTTTTTCAAATCGAATGGTCTCAAGTATTATTTTGATCTTCCACCCAATAATACCTATTAAGAGAGCGACTAAGTTAAAATTGGCAATTAATAAGAAAAAATAACGATGCTGCTCGGTTTTTAAATGATGGAACGCGGCAAAGGTGTAACAAAAATTAACCAATAACGCCAGGAGAATACTGGAAATATAACTGCCGTAAAGAATATTGACGGTTATTCCGACTAAATAGATTAGAAATCCTCCAAGGGCAAGCTGGTCGGGGAAAACATAAAAACCAAATGACACTAAGAGAATTTCGGGGATAGAAAGGATTATATTAATCTTGCGGTAACTAAGAAACTTAGGGCCAAACCAAATCGTTAATCCATATACCAGGAAAAAAAGAGGGGTTGATAAATGGGTAAACTGATTGACTGCCGGATCAGCATCTTGCCTAAGGAATATGAACCAATAATTAAAAATAACAATACCAAAACGGACTAATAAAATTGCGCGCTCTTTCAAGAAAAGACAATCATGGTTGATCAGTTTTCGCCGAAGTCCGGATGACGGACTTTTCGCCATTCCGAACACAACCTTTCTCGTGATAACTAAAGGGTTTTTTTTATAAAAATCTCATTAGAGATCACTTCGTTAGGTGTTTAATTATTCCTGTCATCTTTTTTATAAAAAATAAATTTTATGGGGGGGTTTTCAAAATGTACGATATTGCAATTGTTGGCGGAGGACCGGCCGGATTGAGTGCGGCGGTTAACGCGCGCCGCCGTAATAAGCAAACGGTAATCATCTCTAAGGAAGACCAAAGCTCCAAAATTTTGCAAGCCCATTTAATCGAAAATTATTTAGGGCTGCCGGAGATTAGCGGCCCGGAATTAGGCCGGAGGATGAAGGAACACGCTTTAAGTTTAGGAACAACTTTTCTGAAAGATGAAATTCAATCATTGTACCAGGATGGCCATACCTTTACGTTAATGGGGCGGGAAAATGCAATCGAAGCGGCGGCAGTGATCCTGGCGGTTGGAATAAATTTAGGGAAAGAAATAAGCGGCGAGACCGATTATATTGGTCGGGGAGTAAGTTATTGCGCTACTTGCGACGGAATGTTCTTTAAAGGGAAAACAGTAGCTTTAATAGGCTATATTCCAGAGGCGGAAGCGGAAGCGAACTTCCTGGCGGAGGTATGTCAAAAAGTCTATTTTATACCCCAGTATAATTTTAAGGGGGAACTTAACTCCAAAGTTGAACTTTGGGAGGGAAAACCGTTAGGTATTTTAGGCGGCGAAAAGGTGGAGGCCTTGAAAACCAGTAATGGTGAATTATCGATCGATGGTGTGTTTATTGAACGATCGGGGCGTCCGGTAGACCAGTTAATTGAGGGTTTAAAAGTGGAAAAAGGGTTTATCATTACCGATCCGGACCAGGCGACCAACATTAACGGAGTATTTGCGGCCGGGGATTGCACCGGCAGACCTTGGCAGATCGGGAAGGCCATCGGCCAGGGGCAGGTTGCCGCATTAGCGGCGGTTCATTATTTAGAAACGTTAATCGATTCAGTTAATTAATGTTTAAAAATCTATAATCATCTCTGCATATTTATTGCTAACAATTACCTGTTGCCTTATGTGCACTAGTTATTGATATAATATTAACAAAGCGTTAAGATCCTGTTTGTGATGGGTTTAGTATTTGCGAATGCAATCATAAAGAATTCGAAAGCCATCCATTTACTTAGGCAGTTTCATAATTAATTTAGTGAAATTTTGACACGATATAATGTCTGACCCGAATTAGTCTATCGATATATTGTGGCAAAATGATAAATTTTGAAATTATGAAACTCGCTCCTTATAAGTCGTGAAACTATGGTTTCACGACTTGTAACTTTTTAGGCGCATTTGTAATACAAATCATTGCAGAGGTGATAAATTTGACTCAACCGGGTTGTGCGGGAAATAGGGAATACATCAGTTCTTCCAGAACCTCGGTTACCAATATGCCGCCGGCTTGGGCAGCAAAATCGATTTTTTACCAAATTTTTCCGGACCGTTTTTGTAATGGGGACCCAAGCAACGATCCCGATAATAAAGTAAATTGGGATGCTCAACCTTCTTGTTACAATTTTTTCGGAGGCGACCTCAAAGGTATTATCAAACAAATCCCGTACTTGAAACAATTAGGAGTCACCGCCCTTTATTTGAATCCGATTTTTGATTCCCCTTCCAACCATAAATACGACACCAGGGACTATCTGAAGATAGCCCCGGAGTTTGGTGATTTATGGACTTTCAAATCTTTGGTGAATCAACTCCATCAAGAAGGGATGAAAGTTATTATCGACGGTGTATTTAACCATACCGGCGATAGTTTTTGGGCGTTTCAAGATATCATTAAACGGGGAGACCAGTCCCGTTTTAAAGACTGGTATCATTGCCATGGGTTCCCGATTGTCCAAGGGAATGCTCCCAATTATACATGCTGGTGGAACTTTGGGACGCTTCCGAAACTAAACCATCACAATCCGGAGGTAGTACGTTATTTGCTTCGGGTGATTGCCTTTTGGACGAGTATCGGAATTGACGGTTGGCGCCTGGATGTCCCTAATGAAGTCCATATGGATTTTTGGAGGGTCTTCCGGCAATTGGTCCGGTCGATCAATCCTGAGGCTTATATTGTAGGCGAGATTTGGGACGATCCCCATGGCTGGCTTGCCGGCGATACTTGCGACGCAGTAATGAATTATAAATGGCGGGAAGCTGTAATTCGTTATTTTGCCACCGGTGAGATTTCGGCTGAGCAATTCAGGATGGAATTGGCGGGCAATCGTCATAATTTGCCTTGGGAATATATAATTAGCGCTTATAATTTACTAGGCAGCCATGATACGCCTCGTTTTTTAACTATTTGCGGTCAAGATCGGCGCAAGATGTTGGCGGCGTTGGCGTTTCAATTCACCTACCCCGGAGTGCCCGCTTTATATTATGGCGATGAAATAGGCCTCTTTGGCGATAAGGACCCGGATTGCCGTAAAACAATGCGGTGGGATGAAAAAGAACAAGACCATGCACTCCTGGAAGCCACCAGAAAACTTGCTAAAATAAGGCAACAGTATCAATCCTTACAGACCGGTTCTCATCATGACCTTCACTTAGGAGACGGTTTGTTCGGCTTTGTCAGGACCGGCCGGAACGAACAAATCCTGGCTTGCTTCAATATGACCAGGGAATGCCGGGTGTTGGAAGTTCCCCAGGAATGGAACAAGGGTTGGGAGCCTATCTATGCTTTGGGATGCAGCCTTTCCGGATTAAGTTATCCGGAGATTCCTCCAATGGGAGTAAGGATTTTTAAGCGAGGTTGTTAGTAAGCTCCATGATTAGCTCAAAGAGGCCGGTTTTTACCGGCCTTTTTGATTAATGTGTTTTGAGATTCGGTCGGTTTGAATATTTTTTAGTTAAAGATCAAGAATATTTGCCGATAGTTTACAATGATCAAACTTTAAAGGTTATATTTGTTAAGTAAAAATAGATTATTTTATTTGACAGTTCCCCTATTTTTGTGGTAAGATATCTTCTGCACAGTTGGTGGGCGTAGCTCAGTTGGTTAGAGCGCCAGGTTGTGGCCCTGGAGGTCATGGGTTCGACTCCCATCGTTCACCCCAAATATGAAAAGAATGAGGGACATCAGGTCTCTCTTTTTTTTGACCAGGATTTTTTGGATTTTAGGATTCCATAAATTAAAAGCTGATTTCGGAAAAGGGTAATCTTCCCATAGTCCTACTTATCGGTTGCGCTGATATTTTTTATCATTAAAAGTTAGGTTAATGATAAACTATCTATGTTGCGGTAGTTTTCAACCATACATACCGGGAGGCTTAATTAATGAGAAACTTTTTGAACTGGCAAGTTTTTGTCTTAACCTTCAGTACTCTTTTCATCGCTGAGATGGGAGACAAGACTCAACTGGCGGTTTTTACATTAGTCACCGAGTCGAAACAGCCGTTCTCAGTCTTCTTAGGCGCTAGCTTGGCCCTGGCGGTGGTAACTTTAATCGGGGTCATCTTCGGCGGGCTGGTCTCCAAAATAGTCCCGCCTCAATACTTGAAGATCGGTGCCGGAATATTGTTCGTGGCAATTGGTTTTTATACTCTATGGGAAGCTTTCTCCGGTATGGCAGCTAAATAATTAGTTACGCGTTGCGCGTTCAAGGTTTCGTGTCAAAACCATGAAAACTAACGTTTGGGCCTA
The DNA here is from genome assembly GCA_050261255.1 of Bacteroidota bacterium. Taxonomy (GTDB): domain Bacteria; phylum Bacillota; class UBA4882; order UBA8346; family UBA8346; genus JAAYHS01. The sequence continues at coordinate 2,347 of JBLNDC010000181.1, read as the reverse complement.
AACTCTATTTCTCCCTGCCAACCAGATTCGACAATCAAACTCGTAACGCGGAACCCGTAACACGTAACGTTTTTTTTAATATCTGTTCCAAATTCTCTTCTTTTCGCATATGATCAATTGATGAAAGGGGCGGGTTTGGTTGTTGACTAAAACCTCAGAATTAAGGGAACGCGAGGTAGTTAACATTTTAGACGGTAAAAGGCTTGGGCTTGCCAGTGACCTGGAGATCGAAGCGGAAACGGGTCGGATCAAGGCGATCGTCGTTCCCGGGCCGGGTAAATTTTTATGGCTCTTCGGCAAGAGCGAAGACTTCGTAATTCCCTGGGAGCGGATTAAAAAAATCGGGGTTGATGTGATTTTGGTAGACGCCCCCAATTACGTCGACGACCAGTCCACCGTGGTCAGTTTCGGGTAACTAATCCGGAATAAGAATTTTCAAAGATAAGGAATTCAGAAGAAAAAAGTCGGAAACTAGAAGCCAGGAAAATAATGATGTTAGTTAGAATGTTGAAATTTGTGCAAAATCCGTTTTTTAAGTAAGTGGATCATTAAGTATCTTTAATTACTAAGTAACTTCAGTCAACCAGTAGGTTGGCTTAGTTCTTTTAAAGAACAGAATTTTATTAACCACCGAGATCACGGAGGAGACAGAGATATTGAAAAATCCAAGTCTCCTTATTGTTTTTTTCTGTACTCTACTGGTTTTTATATTATTTTTTTCTTGCATAGAATGAATAATGTCATATAAATTGACTCATCTCGGAATCTATGTTAGATTTAAACCTAAAGGAGATAAATGATGGATTTTAAACATTTTAAACTTGCGGTTTTTGACTTGGACGGCACGTTAGTGGAGTACGGTTCGGATCAAATAACCCCAGCCACATTGGAAGCCATTAACATGTTGCGTGAAAATAATATATTATCAACTATCGCAACCGGTCGCAGTTGGAAACAAACCCGGGGGCTGGTCGAAAAACTTCAAATCCGGATTCCGGTCATAGTTCAGACCGGGGCAATTATCATCGACCCTCTGACCGGGAAGGTTTTAAAGTCACAGCCTTTAAGGGCCGATGTTGAAAGAAAGCTTCATGGAATCATCAGTCCATCTTTAGTCGATCAGTTCTGCCTTTCGGAAACCGGGATTTATTACACTACTAGGATTTCAACCTCCGGAGGGAAGTGGTTGTTTGGGAGTGGTGAAGGTTGTTGCTTAGTTTCGGAGGATTTGGAGCAAAGTTCGGCCATTAAACACCTTTTTATCGGCTCAGAGGCCGAGTTAAGGCCGCTTGCCAAACTAGTCGGAGAACTTAAGCCAACCCCTAATACCATTCTTTGGCCGCCTGATAATAAAACCGATGATTGGTTTTTAGAGGTATTTGACCCATTGGCTTCGAAAGGCCAAGCCTTGGTTTGGTTGGCTGAGGATCTAGGATTGCCTTTAGATGAGATCATCGCTTTCGGTGATGGTCATAACGATCTGGATATGTTGGAAACGGCCGGTTTTGGAGTAGCAATGCATGGCTCTCCGCAAGAGTTAATTGAACAAGCTGATTTAATAATTCCGGGGGCCACTGAGGAAGGGATTGCCCGTTTGTTCCGGGGTGAGCCGGTGGGAGTTAAGGTTAAGGCGAGTTGATTAAGTTTTTAACTGGGGAAATGCTTTGGGGTTTCGTTCACAGTTCCTAGTTCGTAATTCGGGTGATGCTATTGGGTATCGTTCACAGTTCATTAGTTTGGGTGATACTTTGGGCTTCGTTCACAGTTCCCAGTTCGTAATTTCGGCTGGTACTTTTGGGTATCATTCACAGTTAATTAGTTTGGGTGATACTTTTGGGCTTCGTTCACAGTTCCTAGTTCGTAATTTCGGGTGATGTTTTTGGGTATCGTTCACAGTTTCCAGTTTCCGGTTTTTTCGAGTAAACTTTGGGATTTAGGTCTAGTTTTATTCGTTTTTTAACTGGTAACTAGCGACAGAGCTTTACAAACAGATGTGAACGGGAAACAGGGAACGAACATACAAAACCAACTATCTTTAAAAGTTTCGGGAGGCTATCATGGTTTACGATTTTCACACCCACTCTTTTTTAAGCGATGGGGAGCTTTCACCGGTAGAGTTGATTCGGAGGGCTACGGTTAACGGTTATAAAGCGATCGCTGTGACTGATCACGTGGGTCCGGGAAATATGGAGCGGGTTATTAGGGAGTTAATTAAAGAATGCCGGTTGGCTGAAAAGCATTGGCCGATTATGGCAATACCCGGAGTAGAATTAACCCATGTCCCAGCGGGAAGCATTCCTGATTTAACGGAAGAAGCCCGCAATTTAGGCGCGGAGTTGGTGGTAGT
>JBLNDC010000180.1:0-3161 GCA_050261255.1 Bacteroidota bacterium | reverse complement strand
CGTAAAGGTAATCGGTTTGTTCGCATCGGCCATATAAGGCAACCCGGTTTCCTTATCGATCTTTGCCGCGGCCAGAGAATCCGAGAACCCGATGGAAAGAGCCATCACCAAAATCATCAGCAACAGCCACGTTCTACGTAACCTTTTCATTGTGAGTCGCCAACCTCCTCAAATTGTTATTCAAGCGCAAAAGGCGATGCAAGAACCCAGAACCGAAAAACGGAACCTCATCCGGCCCCCTCGCAGCCATGCTGTCAATATCCTTTTCTAGCATGACTCCGGCAACATCCTGTCGCCGGAAGGAGGGTGCCGTCCGATTAAAACCTCCGTCATTCTTGCTTCCTCCTCTCGGGAGAGGGGGTGCCGGATGCCGGATGAGGTCCATTGCACGGCCTAAGGTTCTAGACATCGCCTTTGGCAGGTTGTTAATAATTCTAGCATAAAAAAGGAGGGCTCGTCATTCCAAAAAGAATACCTCAAACTCCATTTTTCAAACCTCCTATTCATACAGATATATTCGGCTTCAAAGGCACTGATTTCTGTATTCGGTAGGGCTTTTACCTACTTCCCGAGTAAACTTGACGATGAAGTATTTGCTCTCGGGATAACCAACCGTATTTGCAATTTCATAAATCCTTTTATTGGTGTGCAATAGAAGTTTTTTAGCTTCAGCAATTCGGAGGTGATTGACGTATTGCTTAAAACTCACTCCAGTGACCTTTTGAAAGGCTCTGCCTAAATAAGTGGCATTAACAAAAAATTTCTCAGCTATTTGTTTTAATTTAATATTTTCCATGTAATGTTGATGAACATATTCAATAACCTTACCGCTTATCCCCAGATTCATCATCTTGTGTTTACGTTCTATAAAGTTAAATCCATCAGTTATTAGGGCAAATAGTATCTCTTTCCATCTCTGAAATGAAATAAAATATGAATATCCCAGAAATTCTGGACGAGACAAAATCTCTCTTCCATCATTTTGATTGTTGGACGCAACTATCTCACCCAAAATAACATAATAGATCCTATAAGTTATTTCTTGAATATGATCAATTCCCAAATGCGCTTCTTGAATTTCAGCCAGCAAATTTTCAAGCGTATCAAACAATTCACTTTTTTTACCCAATGAAAAATGTCGCCTTATTTCTACTATGTACTTATAATCAAGATAATAATTCTCATTAATTGCAAATTTACTAGGGTAATAGTCTATATATGAAACCGGAGTAAAAAATAGTTGGGTTAACATTTGCTGTAAATGATTTACGAAATCTTCTCTTAAAGTCCTTTCCTCCTTTTTAAAAATGTGGGTATCCATTAGTATGGCACAATTGACTCTTGCTTTGTCTAATGCATTCAATAGATGTCTAACGAATATTCCTCTTCTATTAGAAAAAGAACTAAGAATCTCTGGAGGGATCAAATAGGTATATTGACTTCCAACTGCGCGGAATAAATAGTTTTCTAGTTCGTTAAATGCTTTAGTGAGGGCCTGTTGCAGCATTAAATGGGGATCACCAAGTTCAAGTCCATTTTGCGATGATAAAAGGACACATGTCATCAGAGCAAAACCGTCAAGTGTCTGTCGGTCGGCCGCGGAACCATTATATAGGTTATTTAACACTTTGAGACGCTCTCGGGCCAGACAAAGTCTCCTTTCGTGATAATACGCATCCAGTTTTCCGCGTATTTTTTCGAGCAGAGGAACGATCTCATTCTCATCTACCGGCTTGCTTAAATAGGCTTCTACACCATATTTAATGGCATTCTTGGCATAAGCAAAATCACTAAAACCTGAGAGCATCATCACCAAAGTGTTGGAAAATGCGCCTTGTCTTAAAATACTTAAGAATTGAAGCCCATCCATCACCGGCATACGTACATCCAATAAAATCAAGTCCGGTTGTATGGTCGAAAGCTTGTCAAGAGCTTCCTGACCGTTCATTGCAGTACCCTTGATCGTAAAACCGTACTTTTCAAAGGGAATGGCTTTGGATAAATATTCCCTAATTGTTTTTTCATCATCTACCAATAAAATTGAATACATTAGAAATCCCTCCTCGAATAACGAACAGGGATCACAATGTTTATTTTTGTTCCTTGACCATGCTGACTTTCAATGTTCATAATAAAATCATTTTTGTAATATAAACACAGACGTTGATATACATTAAATAATCCGACGCCGTGGGGTATCTTTTGTCCGTCTTGAAGCATTTTCCTTAATTCAGACAAACGTAATTTGTCGATTCCAATACCATTATCGGAAATAGATATATGTAAATACTCACCTTTTAACAGTATACAAATTTTAATTTTTCTATTTTGTGAAATTGACTCTATTCCATGTACACATGCATTTTCTACCACGGGCTGGATAATGAGTTTTGGCAGAAGACAGGTCTTGGCGACCTCATCAACGCTAACCTCGTATTCAAATTCGTCGTCAAGTCGGTATTTTTGGATATATAAAAATTCGGTTAAAAACTTGATTTCATCATTTAAGAGAATAATGTCATCATCCCAATCTATTAAATGGCGAAACATTTTGGAGATATACATTATCATTTTTGCGGTCTCGACTTCGTTTTTGGCGATAGCCTTTAAACGAATACTTTCAAGAGTATTAAACATAAAATGTGGATTTACTTGGCTTTGTAAGGCCAGTAATTTTGCCTGTGACGTTTCCCGTTCCAATTGGGCCTTGATCAGGTGGGTTTTATATTCTTCCTCGATTAGGGTCTGTAACTGTAGGCTCATCTGATTGAAACTTTCGGCCAAAACACCGATTTCATCTTTTCCAATCTCGTTTTGACTTATTTGATTGAACTTACCCTGAGCAATATCCTTCGACAGGGTCACTACCAGTTTAATACGTTTGGTGATATTACTGGCCACAAGTAATATGCAGCAAAATGCCAATAACATACTTGCTGATGCAACTAATATGGTTTCTCGCCGCATTTTGGCGAATTCCCGGGCGACAATGTTTGTATCATAGAATCCGTATAACCATAAAGGATAATCTTCAAGGGGCTGTTTCAGGACAACAATACCTTTCTTTAGTTTTGTGTCGGAAAAAATATCAAAAGCGCCAAATTCATGATAGGTATTTTCTGCGGCAATGATCCGATTATCTTTATCGACTAGGATAATAT
>JBLNDC010000179.1:0-4147 GCA_050261255.1 Bacteroidota bacterium | reverse complement strand
GGATTCTCCGCTTGGTCCGTTCACCTGCTGGGCAGTTCGGGTCGGCATCGGCCTTGGGGTCGACGAGGGTCAAGACCACCTCCAGCTTGGCGCATTGAGACAAAGGCTTACCGGCGGGTTCGTGATAGGCCACGGCCTTATGCCGGACCTGGTAAGGGCCGCGCTCCGGAGGGTCCACGCCGGCGATACGGAGGATGTTGGGTAACTCCTCGGCTATTCCCTTCGCCACCACCTAGCTCACACCTACGGTGTTCGCCAGGTGCAGCCTCACCGCCTCCTGTGCGGACCTGGTCTCAAGACGAGAGACATGTGCGCTATGCCACATGCTCCTCCACCCCTTGGTATGATTGCATCTGCTCGTGATCATACCAGAGGGTACGTGGAGATCTCAACCAACGGTGATAAAAATTTTGAGCGTTCCCGAAAGTATTAGGCGTAGATACCCCGATATACCAGCATAATAGGAGGTGAGAATGTCAGGAAGGTGACGACGAAAAGTTCTGGTGGAGTTTAAAAAAATATAGGAGAGTGAAACCCATGAAGTCTTTGACGAAAAAAATAATAATGCTGGGTTTGGTGTTATTTTTAGCGGGATCCATTGTTCTGGCTGCGGATGTTTATCCTGCGTATAAAGGAAAACCAGTGACGCTAAGTATGTGGGCTTGGACTAGTAACGAGAATTATTCGATTGACGAATTTCAAAAAGAATATCCGAACATTAAAGTTAAATGGGAAAACTTTGGAGTTCATTACGACAAAGTCCAAACTGCTTTAGCCGCTGGTTCAGGATTGCCAGATGTTTTAATGATCGAATATTTCTTCGCTCCGCAGTACATGGACCTTGGTGCTTTTCAACCTATAAACAAATGGCTTAATGAAAAGAAATTTATTGACCTTTTTGGAAAACCGGCCTTGGGCTGGTGCGCAATGGATGGTAAGATATACGGTACGCCGCAAGACAGCGGGGCAATGGCTATGTTCTATCGGAAAGATGTATTTGATAAATATGGCTTAAAAGTTCCGACAAACTTGGACGAATTTAAGGAGGAAGCACGGAAACTCCGCAAGCAGGCCCCGAAACTCTATTTCGTTACTGCTCCGTTAGGGTGGTCTATGTGGTGGATCGGCCAGATCTGGGCCGCAGGCGGAAAGGTGTTTGATTACAAAAACGGTAAATGGTATATTGATTTTACCAATCCAATAGCCGAAAAGGTCTTTAACACTTGGGGCGAATTGCTAGATGAAGGTACCATTAAAATTGAACAATGGTGGTCTCCCGATTGGTATAACTCTCTTAACCAAGGGACGACTGCCGCAGTGGTAATTGGTTGTTGGTTTGCCGAATGGCTCAGATATAACGCCAAGGAGTCTGAAGGTTGTTGGCGCGTGGCGATTCCTCCTCAACTTGATCCTCAAAAACCGCATAACGGTATGATTGGTGGGTCGGGATTTTATGTTACTGCTCATTCCAAAAATCCAGAGGCGGCTGCAATATTTGCTACTTGGTTAAACTCTCATCCGACCTCGTTAAAGTGTTTGCATAAATATAGTAATCTTCCCGTTATGGTTTCCACGCGATATAAAGAGGTTGTGGACGAGGTCGCCGGACCAGACAAATTCTTTGGTGATCAAAATATTACCGATGTTCTTTGGAAAACGCATCAATTAGTGAATACAGCCTTTGTAGCTCTTCCCACAACATCTAACATTGATCAAAGTCTTAGCTTGCTGCTTCAAGATTATGTAGATGGAAAAATTAAAAAATTCGCAACCATCCTTCCCAAATGGGAAGAAGCTGTTATCAAAAATATGCAAGAACTTGGTTACAAAAATATAGTTATTGGGAAATTGCCATAAATAAAAAAGAGGGGGATCTCTCTTCGAGATCCCCCTCCTCTCGAAAATTAAAGAGGTGTATTGAATGATTAACCGACGACAGCTTGCTAATATACGAGCATATGCATTCCTTACACCATTTTTAATTTTCTTCGGTTTTATGGTTGTATATCCTATATTTTTAGGAGTTAAGCTTTCTTTTTACGGACAACGGGGCGCAAGAATATGGTTTATTGGTTTAAGTAACTATATAAATATTTTTACAGATAAAAGATTTTGGGAATCCTTCCGGCTTCCTATCTATCTTTTGGCAATTCAAGTCCCCTTTATGATATTTATAGCAATTATTATCGCCTTTTTATATGAAAGAACACAAAAATATGGTGAGACAGTGTATAGATTTATTTACTATCTCCCTTATACTATCCCAGGGATAGTAGCAGGCATAGTTTGGTCATACATATTCTCCGATTCCATGTCACCTTTTCAGCCTTTGTTGGATTTAATCGGATTTTCCGGTAGAATTCTTACAAGACAAAATGTTCCTTTAACCCTTCTGATTATTATTCTTTGGGAATTTACCGGATATACTGCATTAATAATTTACTCTGCACTTTTGTCAATTCCGAAGGAATATACAGAACAAGCTCAACTGGATGGTGCAAGTTTTTGGCAGATAGCTTTTAGAATAAAAATCCCTATGCTTCAAAGTGTTCTTATTACCTTGTTTATATTCAACGCTATTGGAGCCTTACAAGTTTTTAATGAGCCGTGGATGCTAAGATTGCTTGTGGTTTTGCCGCCAAATTATACTCCGGCAATGTATATATACACTTCTGCATTTCAACAAGGAAGATTTACTTATGCGGCAGCAATGGGAATAATTTTAGCTTGTATCGCTTTTATTGTCTCATTATATGTCTTAAGAGCGGCAAGTAAACAAATATTGAATCAATCAAATTATTAAGGAATTCAAGGAGGAATCATGATGAAAAATCGCCTAATTTTCATTACAATTGTCTTAATCATTTTATCATTATATTTCATATTTCCTTTTTATTGGTTAGTTATCGGCGTAACAAAGAATGCGAGTCAATTGTTCCAAAAATCTATTTTACCTGGTGTTCCTAATCATTTTATTGCAAACATTAAAGCAATTTTTTCATATGAAAATGGTGTTTTTTTCAAATGGGCAATAAATTCTTTAATCTATGCTACTGTTGGGGCATTTGTTGCAATTTTTGTGGCTTCTTTAGCTGGATTTGCTTTTAAAAGATATGATTTTTGGGGTAAAAAAACTATATTTGTAATTATTTTGGGATTTGCAATGGTCCCAGGATATGTTACCACATTACCTTTATTTAGCATCTTTAAAAACTTAAATCTAATCGATACACGCTTTGCCATTTTGTTGCCATCTTTTGTTAATATTTTTGGTATATATTTAATGACAGCTTATTGGAGTCAAGTGCCTGATGAAATCTTTGACGCAGCAGAAATAGATGGAGCTAATGAACTGCGCATATTTTTCAATATAGGGTTTCCACAGATTATAACTGGTTTTATTACTCTTTTCCTGTTAAGCTTCGTCGGGATATGGAATAATTACTTTTTACCACTAGTTCTATTGAATTCAAGAATAAAGATGCCTTTAATATTAGGAATTACTACCATTACAGATCCACAAGGTTTTCCTGTTTATAATCTAACCCTTACCGCCAGCTTCTTTACTATTTTACCATTGTTAATAATTTTTGTTGCATTACAAAGATTCTTTAAACCTCAGCTATTTATAGGTCATTAATAATATAAAGTTGATATGAATCTAACTTGAATATTAAAGGTGATCTCATCCGCTACACCACTCTTAATGACGTCGTTAAGATGGCCAGGGTCTTCCTGGCCATCGCCTCCCGTGCGTTGAACAACCGGGGAGATATCGATGAGGCAACCCGAAAAAAGTGCTTGAAGCGGCCAAGGCTCTCTCCTAAAGCTGCCGGAGAGGATTAAGGCCCTGAACTAAGGATCGTACGTCTTTGTGGATTTGGAATGGAAATTTACGTTCAACCGCTGAAGAGAGTGACGTAGACTAGGACGGTAAAGTTATTACTGCGGTAAATTCAAGTTTTCTCGGATAAAGGTGCGAAAGGGCAGGCGATCTTTGCGCGAGGATTAATCGCTTTTCTGATCTCGCGCAAAGATCCCTAAGAAGAAATACGCTCTCCGCCTTCCCGTCTCCCTCTCACTCGACCCCCCGGAAGAAATGGCCGCGGGTGAATCCGGCCGGGGAGAAGCGTGCCAGACCGGCCTC
>JBLNDC010000178.1:0-10394 GCA_050261255.1 Bacteroidota bacterium | reverse complement strand
GACCGGATTTGCCGCTGCCACTTATATGAGGGGGGTCTCATTTCTTCAGGTCCCTACCACTCTCCTGGCCCAAGTGGATTCGAGCATCGGTGGTAAAACAGCAGTCAACCACCCAAAGGGCAAGAACCTAATCGGTGCTTTCTACCAGCCTGATTTGGTCCTGAGCGATGTCACCGCTTTCCGGACTTTACCGGAACGCGAGTTTAACTCAGGCCTGGTCGAAGTAATCAAACATGGAATAATCCTCGATCCCGAATATTTTCAAATGCTACTGGCGGAGTTGGCGGCCATCCGGGAACGGGCCCCGGAGGTAATGGTGAAAGTAGTGGCCGGTTCGTGCCGGATTAAGGCCCGAGTCGTTCAGGAGGATGAAAGAGAAACCGGCCGGCGGGCTATTTTAAATTTAGGGCATACCATCGGCCATGCCTTGGAAAGCGTCACCGATTATCAATATTATAAACATGGCGAGGCTGTGGCAGTAGGGATAATGGCTGCTTTCAAAATCGCCCGTCGTAACGGTTTATTGGAGGAAACCGGTTTGGAAGGGAGCTTGGCGGCTTTTTTCAATACTATGAACCTGCCGACTACGATCCCGGGATTAAGTACTGAAAAGATCATCGCCTTGTTATATTTGGATAAGAAAGTGGAGTACGGCAAAATCCGCTGGGTGCTGCCCAAATCCCTTGGACAAGTAATGATTAGCTCCGCAATCCCAGCGGAAACGGTCAAGGATACTCTGCTGGAATTGGGGGGAGAATAAAGATGCGGGTTTTGGTGCTCCATGGGCCGAATTTGAACCGGCTCGGCAAAAGAGAACCGGGGATATATGGTTCCGGGACTTTGGAGGAATTGAACCGGATGCTGATGGAGTTGGCTGCTGAATTACGGTTGGAACTGAAAATATTCCAAAGTAATTCCGAAGGGGCTTTGATTGACCGGATTCAAGCGGAGTCCGACTGGGCTGATGGGATTTTGATAAACCCCGGAGCATATACTCATTATAGTTATGCTTTAAGGGACGCATTGGCGGGAGAGGGCTTGCCCGTCGTCGAAGTGCATCTGAGCAATGTCCATCAAAGAGAAGAATTTCGGCATCAATCGGTAATTGCCCCGATAGCGGCCGGACAGATCATGGGGTTCGGATTTGATAGTTATTTGTTGGGGCTGAGGGCTATCAAGAGCTTGCTGGAGAGTCGTTCACCCGGCTCGTGAGGTTACATGAAAGGATGAAAATATCATAATTCACCGGAACCGCTAATGAACACTAATAAACGCGAATAAAACCTTAAGATACAACAGATTAATTAGCGCTATTCGCGTGTATTAGCGGTTAGCTCTTTAATCGTCTTATTATTTTCTAAGATAGCCCCCCACCCCGGCTGGCCGGGGCAAGCGAAAGGATGAAAATTTTGTAGTCAAGGGTCTAACGGCGATCCCTTGCCCTTTAAAAGGGTCGCTCACGGACATCCATGTCCTCCGCGACTTCGTCCCATCATGGAACACAGGAAACCACCATGCTCCGATGTCAATTTGAAGCAGTTGGGATTTATTAGATGGTATTAGACTGCGAAGTTATACCTTTTCCCTTTTAAAGGGACTAAGGGATCTAGTTTTTAGTATTAAGTATTTTCTAAGATAGATAGGAGCGTAAATTATGGCGCGCTTGGAAAAGCTACGGGCTAAATTGAAAGAGCAGGAGCTTGATGGCATCCTGATCACCAATCGTGAAAACAAGCGTTATTTAAGCGGTTTTACCGGTTCGGCCGGTGTGTTGGTCATCGGCCGGCGGGAAGCGTTTTTAGTGACGGACTTCCGATATTGGGAACAGGCAGCCCTTGAAAGTAAGGATTTTGAATTATATAAACAAGGGCCGCAGTTGTGGCCGAGTATCGGGGAATTGCTACGCAAGCTAAATTGGGAACGGATCGGTTTCGAAGCCGGAGATTTATCCTACAATGATTATCAAAATTTAGAAGGGCTGTTGGCTCCTAATACCGGGTTGACGCCGTTAAATGGTTTAGTGGAAGAGTTGCGCAGCGTAAAAGAGGAAAGTGAAATTGAACTGATTGCGAAAGCGGCGGCGATTACCGATTTGGCATGGGAGAAAACGATCAGCCGGGTCAAACCGGGAGTTAAGGAGCGGGATCTGGCGTTGGAATTCGATTACCAGTTACGCTTGAACGGCGCCGAAGGCAACGCTTTCCCAACTATTGTGGCTTTTGGACCAAGGGCGGCCCTGCCTCATGCCGCTCCCGGGGGAAAAGAAGTTAATACCGGTGACTTTGTTTTGATTGACGGTGGAGCGTGTTATCAAGGCTATAACGCCGACTTGACCCGCACGGTGGTCCTGGGAAAAGCCGATCAGGAACAGCAACGGATTTATCAATTGGTGCTCCAAGCTCAACTGGAAGCCTTGAATTATATGAAAGCGGGATTAACAGGCCGGGAAATTGATGAGAAAGCTCGCAACGTGATAGCTAAAGCGGGATATGGAGATAATTTCGGGCATGGCCTGGGGCATAGCGTGGGTTTGAATATTCATGAAAATCCCAGGCTGTCGCCGAGTGAATCCAATCAAATCCCTAACGGAGCGGTGATCACGGTTGAACCCGGGATTTATCTTCCCAAATGGGGCGGGGTTAGGATCGAGGACTTGGTGGTAGTCGAGGAGGACGGAATTCGGAACCTGACTGGAGCGCCGAAAGAGCAGCTGCTGGAGATATAGTACTCGACAAAAGGACAAGCTTTGTGGTAGAATATTTTTGGCCCTTAAAATGGTAATTAATGCTTTTTGGAATCATTCGTTCAAATAAATTTGATGTTCCGTTAGGAGGCAAATCCATGGCGATTTCAGTAACTGATTTTAAGACAGGTTTAACAGTAGAGATTGACGGGCAACTATTTCAAGTTATCGACTTTATGCACGTAAAACCGGGAAAGGGAGCTGCTTTCGTCCGTTCGAAGTTGAAAAATATCCGGACCGGATCGACGGTGGAACGGACTTTCAACTCCAATGAAAAAGTTGAACCAGCCCGGATTGATTTTCGGGAAATGCAGTTTTTGTATAAAAGCGAAGACGATTACACCTTTATGGACATGGAGAACTATGAGCAGCTGACCATTGAAGCTTCCAAAATGGGTGATGCTCCAAAATACTTAAAAGAGAACATGATCGTCGAGATTCAAATGTATCAAAACGAAATTTTAGGCGTCCAACTGCCGAACACCGTTGAACTAGAGGTCGTTGAGACTGATCCCAACTTTAAAGGGGATACCGCCACCGGTGGGACCAAACCGGCCACCTTGGAAACGGGCGCAGTGGTAAACGTCCCCTTCTTTGTGGAGACCGGCGATATACTTCAAGTCGATACCAGAACCAATCAATATTTGAAGAGGGTTAATAAGTAGGCGGGGGCTCTGAGATTGGAGATATTAGCTATTAGTTTAGAGGGCTTGCATTTGAATTGGAAAACAAATTGGCAAAATTGGTCAGTTACATATACCCTTAGTAATAGTTAGTAATATCCATCATCGCGTGGCTATTCTTCAAAACGCCGATCTTGATGTTGAACTTAATAATATAGAATCTTAACAAGCGAACGGACTGCCTTTTGAGCCAGTTCGTTTTTTTCTTACCCGATTGTCTTGTAGTATACCCTTTATTTGAGAAGGGGCGAGTTGCATCTAAATTTTGAATTTTGCAAATAGCTTTGTTCTCATACTTGATAACTGACGAATTCTTCTTCATAACTCAAGTTCGGTACTCTTTGCGCTTCACATTCCGTATCGCCCCAAGAATAACCATTCCATTTAACCGAAATACTATAGGTAAAGGAGGAGTAAGAGTTGGAAGAATTAAGAGAAAAAGCCGCCTATATGCGGGGCGTATTGGAAGGGATTAATTTTAATGGGGATGAAAAGCAGAAACGGTTGTGGGAGAGTTTAATCGACTTCTGTGACGGTGTGGCGGATGACCTAGGCCAATTAGAAGATTCCCACGATGAATTTGCCGATTATATCGAAGCAATAGATGAAGATTTGTGTACCTTGGAAAAGTATTTTTATAATAATGAAGAAGAAGACGAGGACAGCCGGGAAGTAACTTTCACCAGTGATCAGGAGCATGGCGTGATGGAAATGAATTGCCCCTTCTGTAATCAGGGTTTGTATTTTGAGGATGATGAAGGCGAGTATGAAGTGGTTTGCCCGGAATGCGGAAAAGTAATCTGGAATAGCGTTGACAAGGAAATAACTCCGGTTAACCGAAAGGATGATATAATCTAAATTTAAGAATCCGGATTGAATTAGGCTGTTATCCGTCACCTAAAACCTGGTCGTTTACTTACCGGTTGACATCGACGCCATGGTTACAATGGCTTGTGAATTTTAGAGGCGGATATGTCATAAAAAGATGCCCGTCCCCATAGATATAACTAGGGACGGGCTTTTTAATCATCTTAAGGAATTGCATAGTTCTTGATTCTAGCTTAGCTATGTTCTTAAGAAAGGTTGGTTGAAATATCTGTTTAAACACTTAAAAACCGAAATGATTATCTCCCGCGGAGGCGCAAAGGCGCTGAGTTTTAAAACAATTGTTATGGATAAAGCCAAAGTTAAAAAAATCAAATTGATAATTAATCCTAATAAATTAGGACTTATCTTTGCTCTGCGCCTCCGCGCCTTATACAGTAAAATGATTTTAGAGCTATAAAAATAGTAGTAGCAGAGGGGGGTCTCTGCGCGAGAAAAAAATAGGCATATTCAGATCAACCATTATTAATAACAGAGCCGGTGTAATATAGGTAATTATGCAATTCTTTCAGGTGAAATAAGCTATCGCTAAAAAAAAATTAGCAGGGTAAAAAATAAACCGAAGATGGATAATAAAAAACCAGAACCGCGGCTTTTTCAATCACATAGTCAAAAGTTTATTGAGGTGCTCCGTTTTTTCCCGACTGAGCTGCGCCAAATTTTACTGAAGATACCATACGACCGGCAATTGAAATTGATCGAAATCAGGCTCCGGACCAATCAGCCTCTGGAATTAAATTTCGGAGGGGTTGACAGTTTTGTTACTTCAAAGGGTGATTTGACCAATGATTATAATGAGGCCTTGATTATCACGAGCGATCTGATTCGCAAAACGGTCAATTCCTTTACTACTGGTTCTTTTTATGCGCTGGAGGAGGAGTTAAACCAAGGTTATTTGGCGCTTCCGGGAGGGCACCGGGTTGGCATCACCGGCCAGGTTTTTTATAATGGCGAATCAATTAGATTAATTCGGAATATCTCCAGTATCAATTTTCGAATCGCCCGCTCCATAAGGGGGATTGCCCGGCCGTTGTTACCTTTTCTATGGAAAGAGGGACGGTTTTTAAAAACTCTAATTATCGGAGCCCCGGCCACAGGGAAGACCACCTTGCTCAGGGAAGTCATTCGGGAAATCAGCTCCGGTGTGCCGTCCCAGGGAATACCCGGAATTCATGTGGGGCTCGTTGATGAACGTTCCGAGATCGCCGGCAGTTATCAAGGAGTACCTCAATTAGACATTGGGCCAAGAACTGATGTCTTGGATGGCTGCTCCAAACGGGACGGAGTTTATTTGTTGCTGCGGGCGATGAATCCTCACCTGATCGCCACTGACGAGGTGGGCCGGGAAGATGACTTTCGGGTGATTGAAGACATTATCAACTCCGGGGTCAGTTTTCTAGCTACGGCCCATGCCCGCAACTTAACCGAAGCAATACTCCGGCCCGGTCTTAAAAGGGTGCTTCAAGAGGGAGCGGTGGAGAGATTGGTTACAATAAGCAACCGTTTGGGGATTGGAACTGTGGAAAGCATCAAATCCGGGGTTAGCGGCCCGGAACTTTTGGCTAACGGGTTAACGGGGGTTAACGGATGTCCAAAATAGTTGGCGCAATGCTTCTAATCGGGAGCAGCACTATCATAGGATTTATGATGGCGGAACGATTGAATGAACGCAGCCGTTTGCTGCGGCTGTTAATCAGATTATTGAATATTCTAAAGACAGAAATCGGTTTTCATACCGGATTATTGGCGGAGGTTTTTCAAAGAGCCGCTCAAGTGATTCATGATCCCAAAATGGCCGGGCCACTAGAAAAGATCGCTCAAAATATCGGATTCGGTTCGGACTTTCTTATCGAACAGCTCTGGGATGATTTTATCAATAACCCGGAGATGGGGGCATTGTTAAAAGAGGATATCGCGGTCTTAAAAGAAATGGGAGTTTATTTCGGCAGTACGGATCGGAAGGACCAAATCGAGAGAATTGAAGCTGCCCGGCAGCGACTGGAAATCAACTTGGAAGCGGCTGATATGGACAAAATGAAACAGGTCCGATTATACCGTTATTTCGGTTTTGCCGCCGGAGCGGCCATCGTATGTCTGTTACTTTGAAAATAAGAAAATAAGGTTGGATTGTTAACGTTACGCGTAACGCGGTACTCGTAACGCATAACGAAATTTTGGATAGGGAGCAATCCGATGGATATCAATCTAATCTTCAAAATCGCCGGAATCGGGATTTTGGTCTCAGTTTTAAATATGGTCCTCAAACAGGCCGGCAAAGAGGAACAAGCGCAGATGTTAACTTTGGCCGGGGTGATTATCGTGTTGTTAATGGTGATTCAGTTGGTTCAGAAATTATTCATTGAAGTCCGATCGGTTTTCGGGCTGTAATTTTTCGTTTTTGTGGGAGGCAAAGGTTGACCTTCTATGGGGTACTGGGCTTTAGCCTGGTGGTGACGGTTTTATTATTAATAGTTCGCAAAGAGCGCCCGGAGGTGGCGACGCCGATTACGATTGCTGCGTCCGCTTTAATTTTAATCGGGTTGATGAAGAATATTTCCCAGATTTTATCAGTATTTGAGTCCTTGGGATCCAAAGCTCAAATTAATTCCGATTACTTAAAGTTAGTCGTCAAAATAGTTGGAATTGCCTATTTGGCTGGTTTCGGCGCTCAAATCTGTAAAGACGCCGGCGAGAACAGCATGGCCGCTAAGATCGAATTGGCCGGGAAGATATTCATTTTAACCTTAGGAGTTCCGATTATGGCCGGTTTATTGGAAATGATAATCAGGAATCTGTAAGGGTTGGCCTTTGGCTATTGGCTACTGGTTTTTCTTTAAAGTAAGTTTTTAGGCACTTATAGTAAAATCTTAAAAGCCAAAGCCAAGAACCAACAGCTAATAGCTAACACCAACCGGAAACAGTGAAAGCCAACAGCAATGGAGCAATAAATGAAACGGATTTTAATAATATTTGTCCTGCTAACAATCATAACTGTCTTTGGGAAAAACGGTTCCGTATTGGCCTCCCCCGTCTTACCGCCGGAGGTGGTCGACGCGGTTGATCTAAGCGATCTTAAAGCATTTTTAAATACTGTGGATCGAGACGTGCAACGCTATTTGCCGCGTTTAGATTTGAATTCATGGGGTATAACCGGCCCGAAATGGGATTTACCCAAAATCGGCAAAGGGATACTCCAATTCTTCTTAAGAGAAATATTTTTCAATTATAAACTGCTGGGACAATTGATTATCTTAGCGATGGCTTTGGCGGTTTTGGAGAATATTAAACATGCTTTTGAAGAGGATAACATCAGCCGCTTGGCTTTTAGTTTATGCTTTTTAGTGGTCATGGGCATAGTGGTGAATTGTTTTCGGGTTACCTTCACAATCGCCCGCGGAACGATAACGGATATGACCAACTTCATGTATGCGATAACCCCGGTATTATTTAGTATCGTTGCCGCCGGCGGGGGCGTCGCTACTGCGGCGATTGTTCATCCACTTTTAATATCCAGCGTGGGTCTGGTCGGTAGCACAGTCTCCAACTTGGTTTTTCCCTTAATCATGTTCACGGGGATTTTAGGAATGGTCAATCATTTAGTTGACAGCTTCCAAGTAAATAAATTGGCGCGTTTTTTTAAGTTCGCGGCCAATGGTTCATTGGGAATAATGATGGCGGTTTTTATCGGGATTATTACCATCCGGGGTTTTACAGCATCAGTGGCGGATAGCCTTTCATTGCGAACCGCTAAATATTTTACTTCAGCCTTTTTGCCGGTAGTGGGAGGGGCGATCTCCGATACGATGGAAATGACCGCCGGGTGCGCGGCAGTGTTAAAAAACGGTTTAGGCGTATATGGATTGGGTTTGATCACCTTAGTAACAATCTTTCCATTACTCAAAATTTTGGCGGTGGCGGTAATTTTTCAAATGACCGGAGCGGTCACCCAGCCGCTTGGGAACAACCGGTTATCAGATGCTTTGCAGACCATTGGCGATGTCTTTTTCCATTTATTTGGAGCGATTACCGTAGTTGGTTTAATGTTCTACATTGCACTGGCAATTTTGGTTGGGGCGGCCAACTTTGGTTATCTATAAATTGAACTAAATTGAATTAAATTTTGGTGATGCTTTTCCATCCATAAACCGGGGATGGAAAAGAGCAAATTATGGTATTAATTCAATTTATGAGTTGAGGAAATATGTTGCACTAATCCAGGTCCGGTCAAATAACTTAGTGCAACATTATAGGTGAGGTCAATGAAGAATTTGACCGATTGGTTACGACAGTTGATTACAATTATTATAGTAGCGGGTTTCATCGAAATGATGGCGCCGGAAAACAGCTTGAAAAAAACGGTGAAATTGGTGATCGGCTTAATGGTAATGGTGGTGTTGCTTCAGCCTTTGACACGCTTTTACAAGATTCCCCTCAATCCGGACGAAATTATACATTTGGGCCAAATTGCCGATGAGTCGGCTTCACAAAAAGTTTTGGAACGCGGACAGCAAATTCGCGACCGCTGGCAAAAGGGTTTTAATTCACAACAACAGGCGTTGGCTAAGGAAAAGATCGCAAGCGTCATCGGGTTAATCGATGATATTGAGCTGCGGGAGGTTCGATTCTCCGATTCAAGGCCTTTGGGGGTCATCATTAGAGTTTCCCCCGCCGGGGAGCGGGGATTTTCGAAGTCGATAAAAGATAAATTAACCACCAAGATCCAACGAACGGTCCGATTGGTTGATAATTTTCCTAAAGAACAGGTCGAGGTGATTTGGGATGAAAATAGTAAGTGAGGGAAAGGACTCCGGATTGCATGACCTTTGGGTCTATTTTCGAACGAAGCCGGTTTCGATTTGGATTTTAATCGGGTTGATCGGCTTAGGAACAGTCTTGTTAACCAGCGGGAATCCACGGGAAGAATATTCCAAAGAAAACTTTGAGCAAAAAAGGGTTGAGGTTGAAACTTCCAGCCCTAATTCTGAACCCGATGAAGAACGTTTGGAAAGAGAACTTACCAAGACCCTAACCGGCATTACCGGAGTCGGGGAAGTTAGAGTTGATATTAATCTTAAAGTAGGCAACCGTAAGATCTGGGAACGTGAGGCCCATATCAGTAAACGGGTCAATCAAGACCAAGGGGCGGTTAACACTGAGGAAACCACTAGTGATGAATTGGTTTTGGCCAAGGACCGGGAGGGCCGCGATTTACCGGTTTTAAAAGAGGAATTGGCTCCGGTTATTGAAGGGGTGGTGGTGGTTGCAACCGGCGCCCATGACAGCCGGATCCGAAAATTGCTTACTGATACGGTGACAACTATTTTAGGCCTTCCCGGGCATCGAGTCTTAGTGATTCCCGGAAAATAAGAAAGCGGATTAGAAGGAGTGAATAACATGAAAAAAGTCTTTTGGGTAATAAATGATAGTAAGTACTGGGCTATAATATTGGTACTGGTTTGCGTGATTATGTTTCAATATGGTTACCGGCAAGTAATCCGGGCTAATCAAAGCTCCGCCCCACCACCGGTAAAAAATCCGATCCCTTCGGTTCCCCGCGAATATAATCCGGGAGATTCCTTATTGGACTTAAAAATTGAACGGGATCGGGAGCGCAGCCGTGAAGTTGAGCGAATCCAAAACTTATTGGATAAAATCGGGCTTTCGGATCAAGTTAGAAATGAAGCCGAGGAAGAATTGTGGCGTTTGACCCAATCTACTTCGAAAGAACACGAGCTTGAAAATATTTTGAAAGCGAAAGGTTTTAAAGAGTCCATGGTAACGATCAGCCGTAAAATGGTCACAATCGCGATTGCGGGAAAACTTCAAGCCGACGATGTGAAAAATATTGCAACCACTACTACAGAAGTCACAGGGTTCAATTTGGATCAAATTCAAATTTTGGAAAGGTAAAAATGGCACGAGGCATGAGCCGTAAGGCTAGGTATTGTGGGTCTAGACACTTTGGTGTACAAGCTGAGTCGAGCTAACGAACTCATGCCTCGTGCCTCATGCCTTACGCTTAAATAAATGCATAGCGTTAGGGGCAAAAGATAAAATTAATTAAAAGAAGGAAAAATTTCCTC
>JBLNDC010000177.1:0-13471 GCA_050261255.1 Bacteroidota bacterium | reverse complement strand
GAAGCCATCGCCGCCGGTGTCACCGCACTTTTCGGGGAGAAATACGGCGATCGGGTCCGGGTGGTTACGGTTGAAGGTTTCAGCAGCGAGTTGTGCGGCGGTACTCATGTGAGCAATACCGCTCAAATCCGGTTATTTAGAATCTTGACGGAAAGCAGCGTCGCTACAGGCATTCGCAGAATCGAGGCGGTTACCGGCAGTGAGGCTTTGAAACTTTATAATCAGGAAAGAGAAGTTTTAAACGAAATTTGTCATTCATTAAAGACAGATTTCAATCAAGCGGCTACGAAAGTTAATAATTTAATCGAAGAAAGTGCCAAATATCAAAAAGAATTGGCCAAACTCAATCAGGATCAGGCTTCCGGGCAAGTCAAAGAGTTGTTCGATAATATTAAAACGGTTAATGGGGCTAAATATGTAGTAGCCCGGATCGACGGGTTAAGTATGGAACTATTGCGGGAGGCCGTTGATAAACTCCGTGACCGGATGGGCAGCGGAGTGGCTGCCTTGGGAACAGTTAATGACGGGAAAGTGGCGTTTGTGGTCGGAGTCACCAAAGACCTGACTTCAAAGGTACAGGCCGGGTCGCTCATTAAGGCCATTGCCGCTGAAACCGGCGGCAGCGGCGGTGGAAGGCCCGACTTAGCCCAAGCCGGTGGCAAAGACGCTTCTAAAATCGACCAAGCGCTTCAAGTTGGAGAGAGAATGATCTTAGAAATCTTGGGTTAGGCAGAGGCGCGAGGCTTGAGCTAGAGGTAACGCCTTAGGGGATTTGTTTTCAGAATAGATTTAAGGATACTTTGTCAAGCTAAAGGTTAAAAAGTAGGAGGCGTAGCATGGCAAACACTCTTGCCTCACGCCTCTTGCCTTTTGCCTAACATTCAGTTTAATCCTATTTTAGATTATCGGAGTGAAACCTCTTGTACTTTGTAGATTATCATATCCATACCAAACGTTGCCGGCATGCCTGCGGTGAAGACCGGGAGTATGTGGAAGCGGCCATTGAGAAAGGCCTTCAGGAAATGGGATTTGCCGACCACGTGCCCCGCTTTTATGAGCCGCCTTCCCCCAACATGAAAGTTAACGAGCGGGGGATGTACCGTTCCGAACTGGACGGGTATCTGGAATCAGTCTTCGAACTGCGCCGGCAATACCCGGAGATTACGATCAAACTAGGGCTGGAGGTTGATTTCGTTCCCGGTTGGGAGCGGGAAACCGAGGCCATTACCCAGGGGTATCCTTGGGATTATATTATCGGCTCGGTTCATTTCATCTCCGAGTGGAGCTATGGATATATAGCCAATGAAAAAGACCATGGTCCGGAAGAAGTTTATCCGGTCTACTTCGATCGGGTGGCCCAGGCGGCCGAAAGCGGACTATTCGACATTTTAGCCCACGTGGATTTGCCGAAACGGGCCTTTCCCCGCTTAAACCCGGAAGTTATGGCCGAGCTGCATCAGGCTTTGGCGAGCCGGCTCGGGAAAGCCGAGATGGTGATTGAGTTAAATACTTATGGGATTCGCGGTTCAAAACTGGGCGATGTCGGGATTTACCCGGACGAGGGTTTGTTGCGGCAATGCCGCCAACATGGGGTCCGGGTGACTCTCGGTTCCGACGCTCACCGGCCCCAGGATGTGGGGGCCGATTTCGACCGGGCCGCGGAGCTGCTTACTGATGTAGGTTATCGGGAGATTGTGGTTTTCAATAAGCGCCAAGCGGGGTTGGTTAAATGGGGGGAATGACCCCCTTTTTCATTATGAGTGAAACGAACAAATCCCACGCTGAGTGTGGCATATTCCACTCATGCTCCTTGTGACTCTCACTTTCGCTTATTACTATATACTATAAATCCATGCTTTAAACTGCTCAGGTCCAAAACCATATTTGACATTCTTGTCGATCAATGAACCGTTCTGAAAGTCGATACTTCCCTCCAGATCCGCGATTTTTGAATCCCCATAAGCTTTTAATGCCTTCACTTTAACCTCCATTGCCCGGTAATAGCGGTATAGGTCCTCCCCCACATCTTCTATTTTAGAGTTGAATATTCCGGTCAGTTTTTGGTTTGCGCCGACAAGTTCTCCATTGACAAGACTCAAATCTTCAAGCGACTGCCCGGCGTTTTCTTTCAGGAACAGATTGACATACCATTTCTGATAAACCATTGCGTCATAATTTCCATTAAATTGCCTGACGCCTTGAATCGTACTCTGCAAACGGAACCCTAAGTTTTCTTCAGCATTGAGAACAGCTTCGATTTTGGCGCGTTTTGCTTCATCGTCAATCCCGCTCACCTGTATTTTACAGTCCTTATCAACGTTGAAAGTTAATTTTTCATTGACATCCAACTCGATATCATTCTTTTCAAGTAAATCACTTATTTTTTCACTAAATTCCTTACGACCTCTTTCACGATACAAAGCAAAAATCTGTTTGCCGTTATAGCCGACAAAAGATTGTTTTACCTTAACAGGGCTATTTAGAAAAGTATCTACCATATCGGGGGTGAGTTTTTTCTCATTACCATTCGATCCGTTGTCAATTGGTTGAATTTTTGGATCAGGTATATTAATTCGATTGAAATAATTATTAGTACTGTTAGAAATAGTATTCGGAGACATAACAATAACACTCCTTTTTCAAATGGGATATTTTGTCATGAAATATATCGTCCAAAAAATGTAAAAATTTATAGTAAATTTGGTGATTTCATATGATTCATTAAAACCCCAGACATTTAAAAAGTCCGAGGTTTCTTTAGTTAGTCGTTACTCGGTGGTGGCCGCCGTTTCCTGTCTGCGGGGGGTGAATCCGGCTGAGCAGGCTAGGATACCCAGTTTCTCAAGGTTAAAATCAAAGTATTGAATAAGGCACCCCTTCCCTGACCCAGATAAATTGCGCATCGATAGGGGCGTAAAAACTTACAAAAATGAGGGAAGGGGCCGGGGGTTAGGGGAAATAGGCGTTTCATAATAAAGTTTCACAACCAACATCGCAGTATATTTCATTCTAAAAGTCCCTATACTGATTTTGAAGCTCTTGGTGAAGATTAGCTTGATTTTAGCCTTTTTCACCAATTAGGAGGGGACTTGTTTTGATCCGGAGTTTTTTAGTTAAGATGCTGATCTCGGCTGGGTTTTTGATGATATTTTCAACGAAATTCGTCGATGTGACCATTGGTGAAAGGTTATATGAATACCCGCTGGAGACGGCATGGAAAGCGACAGGGATTCCCCTGCGTGAGGTGAACACCGAATCTTGGCTGAAGCTAAATGACAGTAGACTAAGTCTTTCTCAATTGAAACGGTTTGCAGAAGATATTCAAAAAAAATTGAATCTCCGGCTTAAAACGAAAATGTTGGCCGGGGAGGAAGAATATTTCAGCTTTGTTTCATTCGAAGGGACCCAGCCCAATGGTACCAATGTCAGTATCACCATCCAGTCGACCAGGATTGATGGAGTCTCCGAAACCCAAATGGGAATCTACACGATCCATTCCGGGGAGATGAAGAATTTACGCCAGTATATTCAGAATTTGAGGGGAATAATAATCAGTCTCGGCAGTGATCTCGACTTTAACGTAGTTTTCATCGGAGAACGCCCCGGAAAGATTCCGCCGACATTGGTCCGGGAGCTATCCGGCCGGGCTTTTCGAAAAATAAACGCTGAATTGATTGATTCGGCGTTTGAGGATGATAATAGTTATCAAACCGGTTTTAGCAGATTAATCAAGGAGTCGGTCGAGATTGACACCCGCCGGATTAATGTGGAATTCGACACCCGATATGACCGGATTAGAAATGTCACTCAAATTATTCTGGCGACTCCTAGAGCTACCGATGGAGTGTAAATATAGTGATCAGTAATCAGTAATCTATAATATCGGTCGCTTCGGGTTATATTTTTGTGATAGACTAATTGATGCTTGATTCCGATTCCGGCTCTCGGAATAATCAAAAATCCATGTAACCGGTATAATCTGCTTAATCCCGGTCAATAATTGATCTCAGTTACTTTCCAACCGGTGAGGCCGGTGACCAGAGGGATGCCCAGCGGTTTATATTCAAGGATTAGAGGATTCCCCAAATTATTCCAGACTACTAGGCCTTTATTGAGTTTTAAGCCGTGGACCGCCTCCGGTTTGCCATTAATCAGCAATGGGAAAATTACTTTTTCCTTTACTTTAAGGGAAGTGGCGGCCCAATTGATGGCGCCGGCGCCGCCTTCCCTAAAATTCCGGGCTACGCCTTTTTCCCGTAACTCCTTCAACACTTCCTGTGAGATCCAAGGGGCTGTATCATTGGTCGCCTTGGACTCATCATTTTTAAACCAAGGATTAAAATCCCGGCTATATTTAAGGTCCGTCAGAATTCTGGTCCCGGAGGTTTCTCCTCCTTCATCCTCCGGTCGGGTCCAAGTATAAGTCAGTGATTCCGGGAAAGAATTTTTGACGACCTTTAAGTGCCATAATTTATCCTTTTGCTCAATTTGCCGTCCCAAGACATACATAAAGGTCAACCGCATCTCGGCTCGGATCGGATAAAAATCTTCAATAGTTTCGGCTATGGTTACCGGGATTAGGGAAACGAAAATCAAAAAGGCCAGTATAGCCTGTAAGTAACGTTTCATCGGCTGCTACTCCTTATATAGAAATTTGAACAAGATGGAAGGTTGTTCCTTATCAAAATATTCAATTCCGATTCAAACATTCCTTTTGTAAATTGCGCGAGTTTAATAATTTCTACTTAGAAAATGCTATCGACCATTGTTACCACGTAGTGGCTAACAACTACCTGTCGATCTACGTCAACTTATTTTCATAATTTTGCCTGGGTCAACAGAAGGTTGACGTGGGGAAATTTGACGCACAATCCCTCATAAAATGGCTTTATTGTCCTAAAGTTACCCCTGTGTTATAATATATTGTATATGTCGCAATAAGTCTTTTGAACGGCCCAGGTTTGTTACGACATATTTTCCTTGATCATAAATTGAAATAATACAATAATTTACCCTTTCCCACCCATGGTTTAAGGATGGGAAAGCAGAATCAAATTTTATTTCATTTATTTAGTATTGCATAAAAGTAAATTGATCCAATTATTTGCTTCGCTTAACAGGGAGCTACATGTGGAAAATGGAGTGAAGCGCAATGCTTTTAGTGTTCGATATCGGCAATACTCAAACCGTAATCGGGGTTTTTTCAGGAGCCAAATTATTAGCCGATTGGAGATTAGCGACCGATCGCCAAAAAACCGTTGATGAATATGGGATCCTGCTTAAAAGCCTTTTTCAGAACAGCAATTTAGAAGCTAGTCAGGTAAAAGCGGGAGTGATTTCCAGTGTCGTGCCCCCTGTTACCGGGCTATTCGAAGGTGTGGCGGTCAAGTTTTTTTCGGTCAACCCCTTGGTAGTCGGCCCGGGGATCAAAACCGGCCTGGCCTTCAAATTTGAGAACCCTAGAGAAGTAGGGGCGGATCGGGTTGTGAATGCGGTCGCCGCCATCAAACTTTTCAAGCCGCCTTTAATCGTAGTAGATTTTGGGACAGCCACGACTTTTTGCGCCATAGCGCCCAACGGAGAATACCAGGGCGGCGCGATCGCGCCGGGGTTGAGCATTTCCAGTGAAGCTTTGTTTCATCGGACAGCAAAACTACCCAAGATTGAAATCGAAAAGCCGAAAAGCGTTATTGGCAGAAATACCATTCACGCCATGCAAGCGGGTTTATTTTACGGATATCTAGGCTTGGTTGAGGGTATAATCTCCCGAATGAAGGAGGAGATGGATTGCAACCCTCAGGTAGTCGCCACCGGAGATTTTGCCGGCTTAATCGGTGAGAATACTAAGCTGATCGATTTAATTGAACCACATTTAACTTTACATGGGTTACGCTTTATCAATGAATTAAACAGTTTATAAGGGATCAAATGGACGGAAATGCAGTAACGGAACGGGCGGTTCTTTTCGGGATTAACGGCTTTCAATATAGCGGCACGGATTTTGAATTGGTTTGGAGCGAATTCCTGGAGCTTGCCACGGCTGCCGGCGCGGTGCCGGTAGCACAAGTAATTCAAATCCGCTCAAGTCCGGACCCGGCGTTTTTTCTAGGCTCCGGCAAAGCCGAAGAATTGAAGCATATAGTAGGAGAAAATTCGGCGGAGTTGGCAATTTCCCTGCAAGGTCTTTCACCTGTCCAGTTGAGGAACTTGGAGGACCTAACCGGAATTAGGGTAGTGGATCGGACCGATTTAATCCTGGATATCTTTGCCCAACGCGCCCAAACTAAAGAAGGAAAACTTCAAGTCGAATTGGCGCAGTTAAGCCAGTTACTGCCGAGGCTGAGCGGCGGATTGGGCCGGGACTTGTCGCGCCTGGGTGGCGGCATCGGGACCAGAGGGCCGGGAGAAAGCCAATTGGAGATTGACCGTCGCCGGGTACGACGCCGGATTGCTGATCTTCGGCGGGAGCTCAAACTCATTGAAGCCCATCGAAAGGTCCAACGCCACCGCCGGGAGAAACAAGGGGTTCCTACAGTAGCGTTGGTGGGATATACCAATGCCGGTAAATCAACTTTATTTAACACGTTAACCAGCGCCGGCGTTTCCTCCCAAGACCGCTTGTTTGATACGTTGGACCCGGTCTCACGCCGGATTCACCTTTCCGACCGGGATGAAATTATCCTCCTGGATACGGTGGGATTTATCCGGGACCTACCTACACAGCTGGTCGCCGCATTTAAAGCGACTTTAGAAGAGACCATCCGCTCGACAATGTTGATCCATGTAATGGACTGCGCCAGCCGGGAAATCATGGAGCAATACCAGGCGGTCCGGACGGTTTTAACGGAACTGAAGATCTCGGAGAAAGAGGTAATTACCGTATTAAATAAATCCGACCTAATCGAATCCGGTCCGGTTTTAAACCGGCTCTCCAAGGAATGGTCGGCCATTGCGGTTTCGGCATTAACCGGAACCGGGGTGGAAGATTTATTGAACGAGATTAAGAATAGATTAGGAAAAGCGACTCAGGTTGTTCATTTATTGATTCCCTTTGCCGAAGCCCGGCAGCTTGATTTGATACACCGTAAGGCCAGAGTTTTAGAGGAGGAATTTACCACAGAGGGTATTAAGCTGTCGGTAGAGATGGAAGAATCATTGATCCGTCATTATCAAGGTTTTCAACAAGAAGGTACCGAATGTTAAAGATCGGCTCTTTAGAATTGGCTAACCCGGTGGTCTTAGCCCCGATGGCAGGGGTGACCGACCCGCCGTTTCGAAAAATTGCCGGCCGCTATCGCCCCGGATTGATCTGCGGCGAGATGGTCAGCGCCATGGCCTTACATTTTAATAGTAAAAAGACCAAAGAACTGATTGGAATCGATCAGGCTGTAAAGCCGGTCAGCATCCAAATCTTCGGGTCCGACCCGGAGATAATGGCCGAGGCGGCCCGGGCGATTGAGGCTTACGGAGCGGACCTGATCGATATCAACATGGGTTGCCCGGTCCCGAAAGTTGTCAAAAATGGCGAGGGAGCGGCCTTACTAAACGATCTTCCGTTAGCCCGCCGGATCATTGAGTCAGTGGTTGCCGCAGTCCGGGTTCAGGTAACGGTAAAATGCCGTCTAGGCTGGGATCAGGAGCATTTAGTAGCCGCGGAGTTGGCGGAGATCGCTGAAGACTCGGGAGCGGCGATGATCGCAGTTCATGGCCGCACTAGAGAACAGTATTATCATGGCCGGGCGGATTGGGAACAAATCGCGCTGGTAAAACAGAGAGTCTCCATTCCGGTAATCGGCAACGGCGATGTTGATTCGCCCCAAGCGGCCAAGGCAATGCTTGAACAGACCGGATGCGACGGAGTGATGATTGGACAAGCGGCTATGGGCCGTCCGTGGCTATTGGGACAGGTAGTAGCTTATCTTGAAAAAGGGATTTTGATACCCGAACCATCTTGGGAAGAACAGTTCAATATCATTAAAGAACATATCCGGTTGCAAGTCGAGTATGTCGGAGCAGAACGGGCCATCAGGGAAATGAGGAAACATCTGGCCTGGTACTTTAAAGGTTTACCCGGATCGTCAAGGATTCGGGAAAAAGTTAATCATATAACATCGTTGGAAGCGCTTCAAACTGCGCTTCAAGAATATCAAGATACTCTGTTCGAACAAGCATTATGGCAAAGCGGGGGAAATAATTGAAACGAATCGTCAGTGTCAGTTTGGGAAGTTCCAAGCGGGATCATCAGGTGGAACTGGAGTTTTTCGGTGAGAAAGTAACTGTTGAGCGGATCGGAACCAACGGCAATCTTGTAAAAGCCATTCAAATGATTGAACAACTGGACGGCCGGGTTGATGCTTTCGGTATGGGCGGCATTGACCTTTACCTTTTTGCCGGGTCCAAACGTTTTACAGTTAAGGATGCTGCAAGAATAGCTCGGGCGGCCCGAATCACGCCGATCGTTGACGGAAGCGGATTGAAAAATACTCTGGAACGAAGAGTGGTCCATTTTTTAAACGACCGTTTGAATATCGACCTTAAGGGTAAAAAAGTATTAATGGCTTCCGGAGTCGATCGGTTCGGTATGGCTCAGGCTTTCAGCTCTGCCGGGGCAGATATGGTTTTTGGAGATCTCATTTTTGCTTTGGGAATACCCGTTCCGATCAAAACTTTAGGAGGCTTGGAAAGGCTGGCCCGGACACTTTTGCCGTTCATAACCCGAATGCCCTTTCAGCTGTTATATCCAACCGGTTCCAAACAGGATCATTACACTCCTAAGTATGCGAAATATTATGAAACGGCGGAGATTATTGCCGGGGATTTCTTATATATAAAAAAATATATGCCTCCGAAAGTAACCGGTAAAATTATAGTTACCAATACCGTCACATCCGCCGATTTGGAGGAGTTGAAGCGAAGGGAAGCCTCGCTTTTGGTGACTTCGACCCCTGAGTTTTCCGGCCGCTCGTTCGGTACTAATGTGATGGAGGCTTTACTGGTATCGTTTTCCGGGAAAAGGCCTGAGGAATTGAATGAAAACGATTATCTCCAATTATTGGAGCGAATGAAATTTGAACCTCGGGTGGTTAAGTTGGGGGTATAACTAAAACCCGTCCCTCATAATTAATTGATTAGAGGGGCGGTTTAATGAGCTATTTTGGTTTCTTGTCTCCGCTGTTAAACGAATCGACTTCATCCTGGCGGCGGGTATTCCAAATCATACCGGAAAGATGGCGTTTTTATAAAGGGCCGCTAAAAATCGGAGAAATAACGGGTACCCTTTTTCAACGGCAGGTTAAGGGTTGGGGTTGGAAACTCCCATATAAACCACCTCTAATCTGGGATGAAGAAGAACAGTTTAATTTATGGAGGCTGTTACTTGACGAGTTAGGAAGCAGGGAAGTAAAAGTAGTGGGATTGGAGGTGGGATCGTCCTTTCACCCGCCTTTAAAACTGATAGCCCAATCTTCATTTCCGGGCATTAGTGATGGTAAGGCATTGGAGCTATTATTCTTTATTAACCGGTTCCGAAGATTGCTCCAAAACTACGGCATTGCTCCGTGCCGGGCTAAGGTCCTGATTATCTGGGAAGAAGGGAATTTAGGGCTGTCTTGCGCCCGCTTAATCGCCCGATGGGTTAGGTTTTTAACTTTGGTATCGCCTAATACCCGTCTTCTGGAACGGTCCGCCGATGTCATTATGGCCGAAACCGGAATTACCCCCCAAATTTACCCGGAAGTACCCTCGGATTATAAAGGGGCTAAAATAGTTATTAGATGTGGTAGATTATCCAAATACCAGCTTCCTAGAGGCTCTCGTAAAATTATCTTGTGCGAACTCTTTCCCCACCGGCCGAATATCACCAACATTAACCTGGGATTACCTCTGGATGTGATGGCTAAAACAGGCCAATTGCCACTGTACCCGGCTTTAAGCGAAGTGATCTTGCGATCTTGTTTTGAAATAAATATGGGTCTTTGGTATGGTACGGAACTTCCGTTGGAAAGAGTCTTTAAATTAGCCATTCTTTTCAAAGAGCTAGGAATGGAAATTAGCTTATGACATCGTTTAACTTGACACCCTGATCGCTTTCGGCTATAATATAAAATAACTTTTATAGCACTGAGACTGACAGGTCCGGTGCTTAACATTTACTAGCAACTACTTTGTTAAACTTTTTTTAAAAACAGTCGATATAATAGGCGTAAAGTTGATTTTAATAAGTCCGTGAAACCCGAATAGCGCGTCTCTCGGACTTTTTCACGGATTTTTACATATGGGACCTTCTCCATTTTCATTTTTCATTCGGCCCCTTGCGATTAAAATATTCTTTTAACACATCCGATGTTGACGTGGGCGACTATCTAGAATAATCTATTTCAGGTGGACATATATTAACTTAACATAGAACCCAAGCTCAATGAAAGGAGCGGTATAATGAGCAACGAGAAAGAAGTAATCTTAACGATGGATGGTTTATGTAAACTGGAAAAGAAATTGGAACATCTAAAAACTGTTCGTCGCCGAGAGGTTGCTGAAAGAATCAGGCAAGCATTGGAACTTGGTGATATTAGCGAGAATTCCGAATATGAAGACGCCAAAAATGAACAAGGGTTTATTGAGGGGCAGATCTTGGAGATTGAAAAAATGCTCCGTAACGCTAAGGTTATCGATGATCAAGAGGTCAATTCCGATGTGGTAAACGTCGGTTCCAAGGTAACTTTGATTGATGTCAATAATAAGGCCGAGTTTGAGTATATGATTGTAGGGTCGGCTGAAGCCGATCCGGCTCAAGCGAAGATCTCCAACGAGTCGCCGGTTGGCCGCAGTTTAATGGGGAAAAAGGTCGGCAGTATAGTTAATGTTGAGGTTCCAATCGGAACGATTCAATATAAAATTAAAGCGATATCGAGATAAGAGTGGTTTGTGCCACTCTAGTTTTTTGGGGTGTAGGACTAATTGATGTAAGATAGATGTAAGATATTTGAATAATTCGACTTATTATGGATGTGGAGGCGGGCCCTTTGGAACCGGAAATTCAAAAAAATAACGAGCAAGTTGAGTTAAGGATTGAAAAATTAAAAAAGCTTAGGGAAGCAGGGATTAACCCTTTTGGAGAAAGGTTCGACCGGACCAATTTGGTTCAGGAGATCACCGACCAATTTGAACAGCTTGAAAACCAAACGGTCCGTCTGGCGGGAAGATTAATCGCCAAAAGGGATCAAGGAAAAGCATGTTTCGCCAATATCAGCGATCAAAGCGGAAATGTCCAATTATACGCGAAGATTGACGCTCTTGGGGAAACCAAGTATGCTTCCTTCATCGACCTGGATTTGGGCGATATTATCGGCCTAACCGGGAAGGTCTTTAAAACTCACCGCGGCCAAATTACCGTCCAAGTTGAGGATTTCAAATTACTATCCAAGGCGCTCCGGCCGCTTCCGGACAAATGGCACGGTTTAAAAGACACTGATCTCCGTTACCGGCAGCGGTACCTGGATTTGATCTCCAATCCCGAAGTGAGAGAGGTTTTTCTCAAGAGGACTAAAATTATTAGTACCATTAGACGGATCTTGGATGGCCAAGGATTTGTCGAAGTAGAAACTCCGGTTCTAAGCGTCATAGCCGGGGGTGGACATGCCCGCCCCTTTGAGACCCACCATAATACGCTTGATTTGGATTTAACCATGCGTATCGCCTTGGAGTTATTCCATAAACGGTTAATTGTCGGCGGGTTTGACCGGGTTTACGAGATCGGGCATTGTTTCCGTAATGAAGGGATCTCCACGAAACACAACCCGGAATTTACCATGATGGAACTGTATCAATCCTACGCCGATTATGAAGTAATGATGGAATTGGCGGAAAACATCTTTACCGAAACCGCGATGGCGGTTTGCGGCAGTTTGAAACTGGAATATCAAGGGACTCCAATTGACCTTACCCCTCCCTGGACCAGGCTTTCAATGGTCGAAGCCATTAAAAAATATACCGGTATTGATTGGCGGAAAATTAGCGGCGATGCCGAAGCAGTCGCGGCAGCTCAAAGCCTGGGGCTGAAAATCGATCCCAAATCAACCAAAGGTATGGTTTTGGATGAGATTTGTTCCGAGTTTGTCGAACCAAAACTGATCCAGCCCACTTTCCTAATGGACCACCCGATCGAAATCTCTCCGTTAGCCAAAAAGAAGGACGATGACCCGGAATTAGCTTACCGGTTTGAAATTTTTATTTATGGCCGGGAGATGGGGAATGCCTTTTCCGAGTTGAACGACCCGATTGATCAAAGGGAACGTTTCTTGGAGCAGGCCAAAGAGAAAGCTAAAGGTAACGAAGAAGCCATGGTTTGGGATGAGGACTTCCTAGTCGCTTTGGAACATGGAATGCCCCCAACCGGAGGAATGGGTTTCGGAATTGACCGGTTGGTGATGCTCTTAACCGATTCACCGTCGATCCGGGATGTGATCCTTTTCCCGCTGATGCGGCCGGTTGAAAATAAGTAATTTTAAAGGACGAGCAGAGCTCGTCCTTTTAATTTGTTAATATAGGCAAAATTATTAATTTAATGGATCTGTTTTTTGATGTTGGTGATTATCGATATGTTTGGCGCAGTATTCGTAATCATCGCCGCATTTCTTGCAGTAGCCGAAGTCCATCCGGCGGTCGTCTTTTTCGGTGATGCCGCAAACCGCGCATTTATGAATCGGTGGAGTGTTGGCGATCTCGTCAAAGAATTTTTTCCGGTTGTAATGGACTTGTTTTTTAAGTTTAAAAGATTGAACAGCCTCTTTTCCAAAAAAGATGAAGTAGTTGCCGATTGCGATTAAGGCGGCTATTTTGGCAGTTAAAGGAGAAGACAAGACGGTGAACCCGAAAAAGATCCAGTTGAGCCAGGCTAAATATTTAATTTTGACCGGGATAATGAAAAAGAGCAGCATTTCAAAATCAGGATAAATTCGGGCAAAGGCGAAAAAGAGCGATAGGTTCAAATAGAGAGCAGTGGCTTCGCCACCGGTAATGAAAGCCCCAATCGTAGACCCAATCATACCGGTTAAGTAATAGAGGTTAAACTTGAAACTGCCCCATTCATTCTCTAAGCTGGTTCCCACCAAATAATAAAAGTAAAGGGTGAAAATTCCCCAAAACAGGCTAAAGGTAGGCGGAATAAATATATAAGTGATCAACCGCCAGAATTCACCCCTCAGCACCCAAACCGGTTCTAGAGTCAAGAAAGAATAGATTGGCGGATAGATATGGTATAAGAGTAAAACTAAAGCGTTGGAGGTAATGATATAGTACATCAGCCTTTTAATAGCGAAATGGCTGTACTTTCTTTCGAGTTTATTAATCCAATTCATTGTACACCTCTCCTTTATTAGCTTGCCCATTCAAGTAAGACTTTTGTTATTGGTTCATACTTTTATAAACTTTATAATTCGTTGTTTAGACGTCTATTCCTTTATGTTGCTACTTT